>JAUNGW010000109.1 GCA_030524245.1 Eubacteriales bacterium | reverse complement strand
GATCAGCCTGCGGACCAGTCTGTGGGTCAGTCCGCAGATCAGCCGCCGGATCAGTCTGCGGATCAGCAGGAAAAGCTGCGCGGCCAGGTTCTCTGCGAAACACCGGCTCAGTACAACGCAAGGAGACGGCTTAAGGAAATCCGGTTTGAGATCGTATATAACAGGTGATGCGGTGCATGGGCACAGATATGGGGCGGGGCTTCAGGAGAGAATCCCAATTCAGCCTGGGAACTTGAGGCAGGGGCGGGAACGGCAGGAGCCGGCAGGCGGCGGGCTTCCTGCCGTTATACGGCTGTATGAAAATATCAGAAAAATTTAAGAGAACCCCTGTGGGTTTTATGATATAATCTTTTCATAAACGGACATTCAAGAAGATTCGTATCCGGAAGGAGATTTACCAATGAAGAGATTTATGGCGTCGGTCATCACCGTCATTGCAGCTGTTGTGATTCTTGCAGCCGCGGCGCTGGGCGTTTTTTTGTTTATAAAGTATTCCCCGTCGAAAACCATGGCGGATCAGTCGATATGGTATGATGTAAGCGGAGATGAGATGGCGGTGATGCTGGATGGCGGGCAGGTGCCCGGGGTGACCGGCCGGTATGTGGACGGGCAGGCTTATCTGCCGCTGACCTGGGTGACGGACAGCTTAAACGAGCGGTTCTACTGGGATGAGGAGAACAGCCAGCTGATTTACGCGCTTCCCGACACGATTGTATATGCGGATGCAGCCACGACAGGAGCCAATGGAAAGCCGCTGTTTATACAGCAGGAGGAGCAGGTCTGGCTGTCGGCAGGGCTTGTGGGCACCTATACGGATATCAGGACGGAGACCTTTGCAGAAGGAGCGGCCAAGCGGTTGTTCGTGGATACGAAGTGGGATCCGGAGCAGGTGGCGGTGCTGAAGAAGGAGGGGCGCGTCCGTGTCCGCGGCGGAGTGAAAAGCGAGATTCTGACCGATGTGCCGAAGGGCGGAGAGCTGATTGTGCTGGAGACCATGGATAAGTGGAGCCGTGTCCGGACAGAGGACGGACAGGTGGGATATATACAGAACCGTCTTGTGAAGCAGACAGAGACGAGAACGCTGATCAGTACCTTCGAGGAGCCGGTTTATACAAATATTTCCCTGGACGAGCCGATCGTGATGGTGTGGCACCAGGTAACCATTGCGGCGGCCAATGACGCCATGGAGACGCTGATGGCGAACACCCGTGGAGTCAATGTAATCGCGCCCACCTGGTTCATGCTGACGGCCAATGACGGAAGCTTTGACAGCCTGGCCAGCCAGTCCTATGTAGACAAGGCGCATGCCATGGGACTTCAGGTCTGGGCGGTGCTTGATAACTTTAACCGGGGGCAGGAGGTGCAGTCGGAGGTTCTGTTTGCCAGCACGGCAGCGAGGAGGAAGCTGATTGCGGGCCTGATGGATCAGGTTTCCCGTTACGGCATTGACGGGATCAATCTGGATATTGAGGGCATCAAGCCGGCGGCCGGACCGCATTATGTGCAGTTTATCAGAGAGCTGTCCGTATCCTGCCGGCAGAACGGGATTGTCCTGTCGGTGGATTCCTATGTGCCTTCTGCTTATACGTCCTTTTACAACAGAGCGGAGCAGGGCCGGGTTGCGGATTATGTGGTGATTATGGGCTACGACGAGCATTATGCCGGAGGAGACGCCGGCTCCGTGGCGTCCCTTGGATACGAGCGGAAGGGGATCGAGGATACTCTTGCCCAGGTGCCGGAGGAGAAGGTGATCAGCGCCATTCCCTTCTACACAAGGATCTGGAAGGAGGAGAACGGCACGGTGACCTCCGACGCCATGGGGATTGCCCGGGCGCAGCAGTGGATTCAGGAAAACAATGTGGAGCTTTACTGGCAGGAGGAGCTGGGACAGTATTATGGCGAGACAGAAAAGAACGGGATACGCTATTCCGTGTGGATGGAGGAGGAGCGGTCCATCGGCCTTAAGATGGATCTGATCCGGGATTACGGACTGGCAGGCGTGGGCTGCTGGAAGCTGGGCTTTGAGCCGGCAGATCTGTGGGACATTGTACAGCTGCCATAACGGTCATACAACAGAAGTGATTCTTTTTTCTTATCCCGCAGGATATACTGTAGTATAATCTGCGGGATAAGAGGTTTCAGGGTGGAAAATCGAAAAGCGGAGATGCTGATGGCGGCGCTGCTGCTGGTGTTTGTATTTCTGATCTCCCGCCACGGCGGGATGATGGCATCCGGCCAGAACGTGACAGCGGGCAGGAAAAAGCCGGTGGTGGTGATTGACAGCGGCCACGGCGGCAGTGATCCGGGGAAAATCGGTGTGGACGGCAGCCTGGAAAAGGAGATCAATCTCCGGATAGCAGAGCGGCTGAGGGAGTATCTTGAGGCCTCCGATGTGGAGGTGGTTATGACCAGAGATTCGGATCAGGGCCTTTACGAGGAGGCAGACAGTCACAAAAAGCGGGCGGATATGCAGAACCGCTGTGAGAAAATCAACAGTGTCCAGCCGGATCTGGTGGTCAGCATTCATCAGAACAGCTACCATGAGGAACCGATTTTTGGCGGGCAGGTATTCTATTACAAGGATTCGGAAAAGGGCAGGCGCCTGGCAGAGCTGCTGCAGAAGCGCTTTGATTTTGTTCTGGGCGAAAGGAATACGCGCCAGGCGAAGCCCAACGGAAGCTACTACCTGCTGCTCCACGTAAAATCCCCCATCGTCATTGTGGAGTGCGGATTTCTCTCCAACTGGGAGGAGGCGGCCAGACTGAACTCGGAGGAGTATCAGAGCAGGCTGGCATGGACGATTCATATGGGAGTGATGGAGTATTTAAATACGCGGTAATCATCGGGGTCAAAACATCTTTTGACCCCGGCAGCATCTGATGGGTGCGGTAACGAATCTGCATAGATTCCTACTTGACAGGTAGGGATATGCGTGATACACTGATTTTGGTTAGTGATAGCTAACAAAAAATAAAAATGGTTAAGGAGATATTCATTATGAAATACGTATATGCATCAAGATCAGGCAATGTAGAAAAAATTGTTCAGGCGCTCGGCCTGGAGGCGTTGAAGCTGCAGGACGGAAGCGAGAAGGCGGGGGAGGATTTCATCCTCTTTACCTATACGGATGGAAAGGGCGTGGTTCCGGCAGTGGTGGACAAGTTCTTAAAGGAGAATCATGGACATCTGAAGGGCGTGGTGGTGTCCGGAAGCATGCAGCGTCATGCGGACACCTTCTGCGCGGCCGGACAGCTGATTGCAAAGGCGTACGGCGTGCCGGTGCTGGCTGAGGTAGACGGAGCCGGAAAGGAAGAGGACTATAAGGAAATCCAGAAAAAGCTGGCTTAAGAAGGCCGGATGTTCTTTAAAAAGTGCTTGATTTCCAGCCGTGTCTGTACTATAGTAAAAGCATCAAAACATATAAGTTCTTCGGGGCGGGGCGCAATTCCCCACCGGCGGTAAAGTCCGCGAACCGCTTACGGCGGCTGATCCGGTGAGATTCCGGAACCGACAGTATAGTCTGGATGAGAGAAGAGATTGTGCGGCAGCAGGACTGCCGCATATGCTGGCGTGACCGGCCCCGGATGTGTATGCATCCGGGGCTTTTGTATTGCTGCAGGACGCGCCGCCCTGAACAGTTGCCATAATTCATGAAATGAGGAGGAAATGACGATGAAGGAAAAATTGCTTACAACGAAGAATGTGGTGCTGATGGGGATGTTCGGCGCTCTGGCGGGAGTGCTGATGGTGTTTGAGGTGCCGCTGCCGTTTCTGGCTCCCAGCTTTTACGGGCTGGATATCAGCGAGGTGCCGGTGCTGGTGGGAAGCTTTGCCCTGGGGCCGGTGGCAGGCGTGGTGACCGAGGTGGTGAAGATTCTGGTGAAGCTGGTGATCAAGCCTACCAGCACGGGCTTTGTCGGCGAACTGGCGAATCTGACCTTTGGCTGCGCCATGGTTGTGCCGGCGGGGCTGATCTATAAGCTGAACCGGACGAGAAAGGGCGCGGTGCTGGGACTGGCGGCAGGAACGGCGCTGATGACGGTGGCCGCGGTGATCGGAAACGCACTGGTGATGCTTCCGTTCTATTCCAATTTTATGCCTCTGGATACGATTATTGCGGCAGGGGCGGCGATTAACCCGGCGGTGAGTAATATCTGGTCCTTTGTGATTATCTGCGTCGGACCGTTTAATGTGCTGAAGGGCGTGGTGGTGTCTGTTATCACAGCGCTGGTGTACAAACGGATCAGCGCCGTGATTCACAATATGGGAAATGAAGAGAGCGGGAAGCTGAGAAGCAGAATTTAGCTGTCCAGAACGGCTTTGTTGTGATATACTGAAAAAGACCTGAAAGGATAAGGGGATTCAGAATATGGAAACAAAGCTGATTAAGATAAAAGATTCTGCAAATATAAAAGACGTGGAGCTGGCGGAGGCGGCTGAGGTGATCCGCCGGGGCGGCCTGGTGGCATTTCCCACGGAGACCGTGTACGGCCTGGGAGCCAATGCGCTCAATGAGGATGCGGCGAGGAAGATTTACGCGGCCAAGGGGCGTCCCTCAGACAATCCGCTGATTGCCCACATATCCTCCATGGAGGAGCTTGCGCCCCTGGTATCGGAGATTCCGGAGGCAGGACGGAGACTGGCGGAGGCTTACTGGCCGGGACCGCTGACTTTGGTATTTCCGAAAAGCGGTCTGGTTCCCTACGGGACGACGGGTGGCCTTGACACGGTGGCGGTGCGTATGCCCTCTGATCCGGTGGCCAGCCGCCTGATTGCCCTGGCCGGAGTGCCGGTGGCCGCCCCCAGCGCCAATACCTCCGGGCGGCCCAGTCCTACCACCGCCCGGCATGTGTGGCAGGATATGAACGGGAGGATTGATATGATTCTGGACGGCGGGCCGGTGGGGATCGGCGTGGAATCCACCATTGTGGACGTATCCGGTTCGGTTCCGGTGCTTCTGCGTCCGGGCGCCGTAACCATGGAGATGCTTGAGAAAACGGTGGGGCATGTAGAGATTGACCCGGCGATCCAGGGGCCGCCCAGAGAGGATCTGCGTCCGAAGGCTCCGGGCATGAAGTACCGTCATTATGCGCCTCACGGCGATCTGGTGCTGGTGGAGGGCGCCGGCATGGAGGCGGTCATCAGCCGGATCAATGGACTGGCGAAGGAAAAGACAGATCAGGGCTTTCGCGTAGGGATCATCTGCACAGATGAGACCATGGGACGATACCGCTGGGGTCAGGTGCGCAGCGTGGGAATGCGGGCAAAGGAAGAGACGATTGCCCACAATCTGTTTGCGGTGCTGAGGGAATTTGACGATTTGAAGACTGATTATATTTATTCAGAAAGCTTTTCCAGGGAGCATTTGGGACAGGCTATCATGAACCGGCTGACAAAGGCCGCCGGCTATCATGTGATCCGGGTATAGCAGCAAGTGTGATTTGAGCAGGAGGAATTATGAGCGAGACGAAAAAAAGGGTGGATTACATTTCCTGGGACGAGTATTTTATGGGAGTGGCGGACCTGTCCGGACGGCGCTCCAAGGATCCGAATACCCAGGTTGGTTCCTGTATTGTCAGCAATGACAATAAGATCATGTCCATGGGCTACAACGGGTTTCCGAGGGGCTGTTCGGATGATGAGTTCCCCTGGAGCCGCGAGGAGGGGACGGATCCCTACAGCGCAAAATACCTGTATGTGACCCACAGCGAGCTGAACGCGATCCTGAATTACCGGGGAGGAAGCCTGGAGGGGAGCAAGCTGTATGTGACCCTGTTCCCCTGCAATGAATGCGCCAAGGCCATTATCCAGGCAGGGATCAAAACGATTATATATAAAGAAGATAAGTATGCGGATTCTCCCTCGACCAGGGCGTCCAAGCGGATGCTGAACGCAGCGGGAGTGCGTTATTATCAGTATGAGCCCACCGGAAGAAACATAGAAATCAGTGTGTAAGCCATGAAATTTTTGTTAGCAGCGATCAATGCGAAATATATTCATTCCAACCCGGGGATATACAGCCTGAAACGGTATGGGGAGCAGCGGATGAAGGAGAACGGGAGCCACCGGCCAGAAGCCGGGGGGCTCCCTTCTGTGCGTGTAAATCCGTCAGAGGTGTCGGTGGAGCTGGCGGAGTATACGATTAACAGCAGGATGGATCAGATTCTGGAGGATATTTACCGGAGAAGGCCGGACGCCGTTGGATTTTCCTGTTATATCTGGAATATCCGGGATGTACTGGAGCTGGTAAGAGATCTGCACAAGGTGCTGCCGGAGACGGATATCTGGCTGGGCGGTCCGGAGGTATCCTTTGATGCGACTGAGCTTCTGGCGCGTGAGCCGGAGGTGCTGGGTGTCATGAGGGGAGAGGGCGAGGAAGCCTTCGCGGAGCTTTTGGCGTGCTATGGGCGGCTGGAGGCCGCGGATTTCTGGCAGGCGCTTGAGGCCATTCCCGGTCTTTCCTTCCGCCGGAGGGATGGCAGCTTCTGCTGCAATCCGCCGCGGCCCGTGACGGACATGAGCCGCCTTCCCTTTCTCTATGAGAACCTGGAGGATTTCGACCACAGAATCATTTACTATGAAAGCAGCCGGGGCTGTCCGTTTTCCTGCAGCTACTGCCTTTCCTCCATTGATAAATCGGTGCGGTTCCGGGACCTGGAGCTGGTGAAGCGGGAGCTGGATTTCTTTCTGGAGCGGAGGGTGCCCCAGGTGAAGTTTGTGGACCGGACCTTCAACTGCAGAAAAAGCCATGCCATGGCGGTATGGAAGCATATTCTGGAGCACGACAACGGCGTGACCAATTTCCATTTTGAGATTGCGGCGGATCTTCTGGATGAGGAGGAGCTGGAGCTGATCGGAAGGATGCGGCCTGGGCTGATTCAGCTGGAGATCGGCGTTCAGAGCACGAACCCGGATACGATCCGTGCCATCCGCCGGACCATGGATCTGAACAAGGTGCGGCAGGTGACGGCCAGAATCAACGCCGGGCATAATGTGCATCAGCATCTGGATCTGATTGCCGGCCTGCCCTGGGAGGATTACGCTTCCTTCCGCCGGTCCTTTAACGAGGTGTACGCCATGGAGCCGGAGCAGCTGCAGCTTGGCTTTTTGAAGGTATTAAAGGGCTCTTATATGTATGGGATGGCGGAGGAGTACGGCATTTTTTACAGACAGGAGCCGCCCTACGAGGTGCTGTCCACAAGATGGCTTTCCTATGGGGACGTGCTGAAGCTGAAGGGCATTGAGGATATGGTGGAGGTGTATTACAACAGCCGGCAGTTTACGGAAACTCTGAAGGCGATGGAAGCCATATCCGCGGATCCGTTTTCCATGTTTGAGAGCCTGGCGGAATATTACAGGGAGCAGGGACTGTGCGGCATAAGCCACAGCCGCCTGGCCCGGTATGAAATCCTGTATGCGTGGCTGTGCGGCATGGCTCCGGATATGGAAAATATCTGGAAGGATACGCTGATCTGCGATCTGTATCTGCGGGAGAATGCAAAAAGCCGCCCGTCCTTTGCGCCGGATCCCTATGCCCGCAAGGAGCTGCTCCGGACGCTGGCGCCGGAGCTTGGACGGCTGGGCAGCCAGGCTCATGGGGAGGTTCTGGGAGACGGCACGGTTTTGCTGTTCGATTACAGAGTCAGAGATCCTCTGACAAACAATGCAGCAGTGACGGTTCTGCGCCGTCCGGTCCCTCAGAGCTATGTGGCGGTGGATCTGGAAACTACAGGGCTTGATCCCAAAAAGGATAAAATCATCGAAATCGGCGCGGTGCGTGTGGAAAACGGCGTGGAAACGGAGCGCTTCCAGACCATGGTCAATCCCCGCCGGGAGCTGGAGCCGCGGATTACGGAGCTGACGGGGATTACAGGGGAAATGGTGGAGCATGCTCCGGATATTGGGGATATCATTGGGAAATTCCTGGAATTCTGTGGAAATCTTCCGCTGCTGGGCCATTATGTAATCTTTGATTACAGCTTTTTGAAGCGGGCAGCAGTGAACGCGGGGCTTGGCTTTGAGCGGTGCGGCATCGATACCTTAAAGCTCTGCCGCCATTTTATGCCCCAGGAAGAAAAGAAAAGCCTGGAGGCTGCCTGCGCCTGGTTCGGGATCCCCCGCAGGCAGCGGCACCGGGCCCTGGGAGACGCCTTGGACGCCATTGGCCTTTATGAAAAATTAGGACAGCTGTGCAAAACGGAGGAGGATCAGGAGGCATTTGAGCCAAAACCATTGATTTACAAGGTAAAACGGGAGCAGCCGGCCTCGAAAAAGCAAAAAGAGGACTGTCAAGCATTTTTGAAAATGTCCCAAAAAATCTTTAACATTAGCCCCGATTA
>JAUNGW010000108.1 GCA_030524245.1 Eubacteriales bacterium | reverse complement strand
GGCTTTGGCGCGAACAGAGGCGGGGCGGCACGTCCCGGATCCAGAGACGGAGGCGGAAGAAGCTATGATACGCCGCTTCAGACGAAGCCCTCCAGCGGCCGTCAGACAAAGAACGCTCATAAGAATGACCGTTATGACAAGACGAAGAACATGGAGGACGGAGCAGGACGCAAGGGCGGAAAGGTATCCAAGCATCCCTTCATTATGCCTCAGAAGCCGGCAGACGAGAAGGTGGAGGAGACCGTAAAGGTAATCACGATTCCCGATGTGCTGACGATCAAGGAGCTGGCAGAGAAGATGAAGCTGCAGCCCTCCGCCATTGTAAAGAAGCTGTTCTTACAGGGACAGATTGTTACGCTGAATACGGAGATCGACTTTGAAAAGGCAGAGGAGATCGCCATGGAATACGAGGTTCTCTGCGAGAAGGAGGAGAAGGTGGATGTAATCGCCGAGCTTCTCAGGGAGGATGAGGAGAACGAGGAGGATATGGTTTCCAGACCGCCGGTTGTCTGCGTTATGGGCCATGTTGACCACGGCAAAACCTCTCTTCTGGACGCCATCCGCCAGACAAATGTAACGGCAAGAGAGGCGGGCGGCATTACCCAGCACATCGGCGCATATACGGTAGATGTGAGGGGGCAGCAGATCACCTTTTTGGATACCCCGGGACATGAGGCATTTACGGCCATGCGTATGCGCGGCGCTCAGTCTACGGATATTGCGATTCTCGTGGTTGCGGCCGACGACGGCGTGATGCCTCAGACGATCGAGGCGATCAATCACGCGAAGGCGGCGGGAGTAGAGATCATCGTTGCCATCAACAAGATCGATAAGCCCAGCGCCAATGTGGACCGCGTAAAGCAGGAGCTTTCCGAGTATGAGTTGATTCCGGAGGACTGGGGCGGAAGCACGATTTTCGTTCCGGTATCCGCTCACACCAAGGAGGGAATTCCGGAGCTTCTGGAGATGATTCTTCTGGCTTCTGAGGTGAAGGAGTTAAAGGCGAATCCCAACCGCCGGGCAAGAGGCCTTGTAATCGAGGCAGAGCTTGACAAGGGCAAGGGCCCGGTTGCTACAATCCTGGTACAGAAGGGAACCCTGCGGGTCGGCGACAACGTAACTGCGGGAGCCTGCTACGGCAAGGTCCGCGCCATGATGGATGACAAGGGACGCCGGGTCAGGGAAGCAGGCCCGTCCATGCCGGTGGAGATTCTTGGACTTAACGATGTGCCGGGAGCCGGCGACGTGCTGATGGCTGTGGATAATGAGAAAGAGGCAAGAAGCTATGCGGAGACCTTCATTTCCGAGGGCAAGAACAAGCTTCTCGAGGATACAAAGGCGAAGCTGACGCTGGATGATCTGTTCAGCCAGATCAAGGCCGGCAACGTCAAGGAGCTGCCACTGATCATCAAGGCGGACGTACAGGGCTCTGTGGAGGCTGTGAAGCAGTCTCTTGTGAAGCTTTCCAACGAAGAGGTTGTGGTGAAGGTGATCCACGGCGGCGTAGGCGCCATCAACGAGTCCGATGTGACACTGGCCTCCGCCTCAAACGCCATCATCATCGGCTTCAATGTACGGCCTGACGTGACGGCCAAGTCCATTGCGGACAGGGAGAAGGTAGACCTTCGCCTGTACCGGGTTATCTACCAGGCCATCGAGGATGTGGAGGCTGCCATGAAGGGCATGCTGGATCCGGTATTCGAGGAGCAGGTGCTCGGCCACGCGGTGGTGCGCCAGACCTTCAAGGCCTCCGGCGTGGGAACGATTGCAGGCGCTTACGTGATGGACGGAAAGTTCCAGAGAAACTGCTCCTGCCGTATTACAAGAGACGGAGAGCAGATCTTCGACGGTGCACTGGCATCCCTGAAGCGGTTTAAGGACGATGTGAAGGAAGTTGCGTCAGGATATGAGTGCGGACTGGTATTTGAGAAGTTCAACGATATCCAGGAGGACGATATGGTTGAAGCTTATACCATGGTAGAGGTGCCGCGGTAGGAACCGTCTTCCGTGCTGTCAGAACAGGAAGGAAGTTCATTTAATATGCGAAAAAACAGTATCAAGAATACAAGAATCAATATGGAGGTTCAGAGAGAGCTCAGCGAAATTATCCGGTCCGGGATCAAGGATCCGAGAGTTTCGGGCGCCATGACAAGCGTGGTTGCTGTGGAGGTCACTCCGGATCTGAAATACTGCAGGGCCTATATCAGCATCCTGGGAGATGCTGATAGGGCCGCCGAGGCCATCAGAGGCTTAAAGAGCGCTGAGGGCTACATCCGCCGGGAGCTGGCCCGCCGGGTAAATCTGCGCAATACGCCGGAGATTACCTTTGTGCTGGACCAGTCCATCGAACACGGCGTTCATATGTCCCGTCTCATCGACGAGGTAACAAAGGATTTAAAGGATTGAAGAAAGGGGAGAATGCAGATGAACCGATTGCTGCAGATGACAGAGCAGGCGGAGACCATTGCGGTTCTGGGCCACGAGCGTCCAGACGGAGACTGTGTGGGCTCCTGCCTGGCTGTCTGCAACTATATCAGAGAGCATTATCCGGAAAAGACCGTACAGGTCTATCTGGAGAAGCCGCCGGTAAAATTCAGCTACTTAACTAATTTTGACCAGATCAGCCAGGATGCAGCCACCGGAATTTCTTATGATCTGTGTATCTGCCTGGACAGCGGGGACAGGGAGAGGCTTGGCATTTACGGTGTTTATCTGGATACCGCCAGAGACAGCATCTGCCTGGACCATCATGTGACGAATCAGGGCTACGCGGCGGAGAATGTGATCCGCAGCGAGGCCAGCTCCACCTGTGAGGTGCTCTGTGAGTTTCTTGATCCGGAGCAGATAAGCCGCCAGGTGGCAGAGTGCATTTATACGGGAATCATCCATGACACCAACGTGTTCAAAAACAGCAATACCACGGAGAAGACCATGGTGCTGGCCGGTAAGATGATGAGCCGCGGCATTGATTTTTCCCGGATTATCGACGAGAGCTTTTACCAGAAGACCTATGTGCAGAACCAGATTCTGGGCAGAGCCCTTCTGGAGAGCGTCACCTTCCTTCACGGCCAGTGCATTTTCAGCGTGGTGCGGAAAAAGGATATGGTGTTCTACGGAGTGGAAAGCTCCGACCTTGACGGAATTGTTGACCAGATGCGGGTGACTGCCGGCGTGGAGGTTGCGATCTTCCTCTATGAGACGGAAAATCACGTGTATAAGGTCAGCATGCGTTCCAAAAACTGTGTGGACGTGAGCCGGGTGGCCGCGTATTTCGGCGGCGGCGGCCATGTCCGCGCAGCCGGCTGCACCATGAGTGGCAGCGTTCATGATGTGATCAACAATCTGTCCGCCCACATTGCCAAGCAGATTGAGGAGCAGGCGCGGTGAACGGCGTAATCAACGTATATAAAGAAAAAGGCTATACCTCTCATGATGTTGTCGCAAAAATGAGAGGTATTTTGCGAATGAAAAAGATCGGGCACACGGGAACCCTGGATCCGGATGCAGAGGGCGTTCTGCCTGTCTGCCTGGGCCGGGGAACCCGGCTGTGCGACATGCTGACGGACAAGACAAAGACCTACCGGGCGGTGCTGCTTTTAGGCGTGGAGACGGATACCCAGGATACCTCAGGAGCCGTGACTGCCGAACACCGCCAGGAGGCTGCTGAGGTGACGGAAGAGCAGGTGCGCCGGGCGGCGCTTGGCTTTCTTGGAACCTATATGCAGATTCCGCCCATGTATTCCGCGCTGAAGGTTGGCGGGAAGAAGCTCTATGAGCTGGCCAGGGCCGGAAAAGAGGTGGAGCGGCAGCCGAGGCCGGTGGAGATTCTGGAGCTGACGGTGGATGAGATCTGTCTGCCGCGGGTAACTATGACCGTTACCTGCTCCAAGGGCACCTATATACGGACTCTCTGCCACGATATCGGGCAGAGGCTTGGCTGCGGCGGATGCATGGAATCCCTGCTGCGGACAAGGGTGGACCGGTTTTCCATCGGGGACAGCCTGAGGCTTTCGGAGATCGAAGCGCTGAGGGACGCGGGGCAGGTGGAGGCCCATGTGGTGCCGGTGGATCAGATTTTCGCGGAGCTTCCCGCCGTCAGGATGAAGGAGGGGGAGGGGGACAAGCTGGTGAAAAACGGCAATCCCTTCGCTCCGGAGCTTGCCCTGGAGAAGCCCCCGGAGGCCGGATGGCCAGAGCAGATCCGTGTGTACGACAGCGCGGGAGCTTTTGTGGGAATTTACGGATATGAACAGGAAAAGCGGAGATACCGTCCGCGGAAAATATTTCTTGGAGGCGATTGACAATGGAGGTAATCACTGGCAGACGTGATTTTCAGATCGGAGAGCCCACGGTGGTGACCATCGGAAAATTTGACGGACGGCATAAGGGACATCAGAAGCTTTTGCGGGAAATGCTGCGCCTGAAAGCGGAGAAGGGGCTGAAGGCGGCGGTATTTACCTTCGACAAGGCTCCGATGGCCGCCATGTCCTGCGCCCCCCGTACAGTGATCACCACCAATGAGGAGCGGCGCAGCAAAATGGCCGGCATGGGGATGGATTATCTGGTGGAATATCCCTTTGACAGTCAGACCGCCCATATGACGCCGGAGGATTTTGTGGCCCGGATTCTGGCCGGACGGATGAATGCCAGAGCAGTTGTGGCCGGGACGGACTGCAGCTTTGGCTACAGGGGAGAGGGCGACGCCGCGCTTCTTAAGAGGCTGGCGCCCAGATACGGCTACGAGGCGGTGATCGTGGAGAAGGCTCAGGATGAGCACCGGGATATCAGCAGCACCTACGTCAGGGAGGAGCTGGATCAGGGCAATATCGAAAAGGCAAACGCGCTTTTGGGCGAGCCCTACGCGATACATGGCCGGGTGGTTCACGGCAATCATATCGGCGGAACCATCCTGGGCTTTCCGACAGCCAATATTCTGCCGCCGCCGGAAAAGCATCTGCCGCCCTTCGGTGTTTATGTGTCGCGGGTGCTTGTGGACGGGAGAGAGTACTGCGGCGTGACAAACATCGGCAGGAAGCCTACGGTTTCCGGAGACAGTCCGGTGGGCGTGGAGACCTTTATCATGGGACTGGACGCGGATCTTTACGGGAAATCCATAGAGGTTCAGCTGTTAAACTTTGAACGTCCGGAACAGAAATTTGCTTCCCTTGAGGAGTTAAAGCACCGGATTGAGAAGGACAAAGAATATGCGGCGGAGTATTTCCGCCGCATGAAGAATCAGTGATAGATCTTTTTATTTTCATAGATCGGTTCGGAGGTCAGCTCCAGACCGAGCTTGTGGAACGTCTTAATATCAACGGAGGACAGCATCACCGAGGTGTGAAGCTGGCAGCCCCGAAGCCTGGGAAGCTGCTCTAAGGCCTGCCGTGCATCTGGATCCGTGGCTGCGCACATGGAGAGGGCAATCAGCACCTCGTCTGTGTGAAGCCGCGGATTTTTGCTGCCCAGATATCCGGTCTTGAGTCCCTGGATCGGTTCAATAAAGGCCGGGGAGATCAGGTGCACTCCGTCCTCAATGCCGCCCAGCACCTTGACCGCGTTCAGCAGTACGGCGGCGGAGGCGCCCAACAGGGCGGAGGTTTTTCCAGTGACGATTCTGCCGTCGGGAAGTTCCAGGGCGGCGGCCGGAGCACCGCTTGTCTCAGCCAGCAGGTTGGCCGCGCCGACCACCGGACGCATATCAGGGGTGATCCTGGCCTGCTTCATCAGAAGCTCAATCTTGTATACCTCGTCCTTGCTGCCTTCGTCTGTGGCCTGGCGGTTCAGAGCCTGATAATACCGGCGGATAATCTCCTGGCGGGACGCCTCTTTGCAGGCCTCGTCGTCGATAATGCAGTTTCCGGCCATATTAACCCCCATATCCGTGGGAGACTTGTATGGGCAGTGCCCGTAAATACCCTCGAACATGGCGGCCAGCACCGGATAAATCTCCACGTCGCGGTTGTAGTTGACGGTGGTTTCGCCGTAGGCCTCCAGATGGAAGGGATCGATCATATTCACATCATTTAAATCAGCGGTGGCCGCCTCGTAGGCAAGGTTCACCGGATGCTTTAAAGGAATATTCCAGATGGGGAAGGTCTCAAACTTGGCGTAGCCGGCCTTGATGCCCCGCTTGTTTTCATGATAAAGCTGGGATAAGCAGGTAGCCATCTTGCCGCTTCCCGGTCCAGGCGCGGTGATGATGACCAGGGGCTTTGTCGTCTCGATATAATCGTTGCGCCCGTAGCCCTCATCGCTGACAATGCGGGAGATGTTGTTGGGATAGCCTTCAATCGGATAATGGCGGTAAACGCGGATTCCCAGATTCTCCAGCTTCGCGCGGAACATATCTGCGGAGGGCTGTCCCATGTAGCGGGTGATCACCACGCTGCCCACGTAAAGGCCCTTGTCCCGGAATTCCTGAATCAGCCGCAGCACGTCCACATCATAGGTGATGCCCAGGTCGTGGCGGATTTTATTCTTCTCAATGTCGGCGGCATTGATCACGATCACGATCTCCGCCTGATCCGCAAGCTGCAGAAGCATCTTCAGCTTACTGTCGGGAGCAAAGCCGGGAAGCACCCGCGCCGCGTGATAATCGTCAAAAAGCTTTCCGCCGAACTCCAGATAAAGCTTGTCTCCGAACTGTCCGATCCGTTCCCGGATATGCTCGGACTGCATTTTTAAATATTTTTGATTGTCAAATCCAATGGTCGTCATTCTGATACCCCTTTCCGTACGGAAGGATTATACCACAGTCCCCCTTAAAATGCATCCCGAATTGTCAAATATGGGGAAAAAAGAGATTTTTCGGAGAAAAAACGGGGAAAGTGGGGGGAGGATGCCGGAAATTTTGCTTATTTTGGGAATATGTGGTATAATGGCTCCGGACAGCCATGACCGCAGGCGGCGCATGGCACGCGGATGCTGTATGGTCCCGGAAAACGGTGGGAAAATGAAGTACAAAGGAAAAAGGAAAGCATTATGATGAAGAACAAAAAACAGACGCTGATGGTGAATTTTCTTCTTCTGACCGGTCTTCTGACCGGCTGCGGAAGACTGGAGGCCGTGAAGGATCTGGCGACGACGCCGGCTCCGGTGGTTGTGGAGCGGGGCGAAACGGAAAGTCCGGAGCCGGAGAGCGGTGCGGCGGAGCCGGAGCTTCAGACGGAGGAGATCGTCATTGACGCGAAGCCTCAGCGGACGCCGGTGCAGGTAAAGGGCATATATATTTCTGCTTATGTGGCGGGCACGCCGTCCATGGTGGACAATCTGCTGGCGGAGCTGGACCGGACGGAGGGCAACGCGCTGGTCATCGATTTAAAGGACGATTTTGGCCGGGTAGCCTGTAAGATGGACTCTCCGATGATTGAGGAGATCGGCTCGGTGAAGACTTATATTCAGGATGTTGAGGGGCTGATGCAGAAGCTGGACGACCACGGCATCTACGCCATCGCCCGGATTCCTGCCTTCCGGGATGCCTGGCTGGGAGACGTGAGGCCGGAGTGGTGTATCCAGAAGGCGGACGGCACGGTGTTTAAGGACCGGGACGGCAACGCCTGGGTGAACCCCTACAAGAAGGAGGCCTGGGACTATCTGGCGGAGATCGCCATCCAGGCAAAGCGCCTTGGATTTGAGGAGGTGCAGTTCGATTACGTGAGATTCTGCACAGAGCGGGGCATGCAGGAGGCCGTGTTCAGGGAGGAGGACGTGCAGGGACGCTCCCGCACGGATATCATTCTGGAATTTATGGAATATATGTATGACCGGCTGACAGAAGAAGGTTTGTTTGTGTCGGCTGACGTGTTCGGCGCGATTATCAACAGCGATATTAACGCGGATTCCGTGGGGCAGATCTACGGGGAGCTGGCAAAGCATCTGGACTATATCAGCCCGATGATTTATCCGTCCCATTACGGCGATGGAAACTACGGCATCGAGCATCCGGATATGCAGCCCTATGAGACGATCTGCGCGGCGCTTAATGATTCCCGGAAGGAGCTTTATTTTGCGGGACAGGACGGCAGCCATATCGCTCAGGTGCGGCCGTGGCTTCAGGACTTTACGGCCAGCTGGCTGGCAAACTATATTCCCTACGGTGGGCCGGAGGTGAGGCAGCAGATTCAGGCAGTCTACGACTGCGGCTATGATGAGTGGCTTCTGTGGGACGCGGCCTGTACCTACGACTGGGACGGTCTGCTGACTCCGGAGGAGGCGGAAGCGGAGCGGATCCGCATCGACGAGTCCAGAGCGGCGCTGCCGGAGACAACCTACGCCGCTGAGACAACGGCGGCGTCCGCGCCGGAGACGAATGGAAATGGCCAGGCAGCGGCGGCTCCCGCGCCGGAGACGAGCGGAG
>JAUNGW010000107.1 GCA_030524245.1 Eubacteriales bacterium | reverse complement strand
TGCGGCAGATTCCTGCCAGTGATACCGAATCCTGGCCGCTTGTTTTTTTATGTTCCGTTCAAAAAAATCATGCAGCCGATGCAGTCCGCAGCAGGCGGAGAAGCCTGCATCTCCGTAAACTACAACAGAAGACTAATTATGTTGTAGATACAGCGATGTACAGTGAACAGACAGGATTTGCCTCCGGCAGATCGTTACTACGAATGGAGACGGGACAGAAGCGGGCTATGGAAGTTTTTAAGAAGATATGGAATGGATTTACCACAATATTGATTGTGCTGATTGTAGCGGCTGCGGTTATGCTGGCAGGCGTGCGGCTGGCGGGGATTCAGATTTTCGCGGTGCTTTCAGGCTCCATGGAGCCGGCCTACAGCACGGGTTCTCTGCTGTATGTGGCAAAAACAGACTACAGAAATTTAAAGGCGGGAGATCCCATTACTTTTATGATGGACGAGGACGTGGTGGTGACCCACCGGATTGTGGAGGTGGTTCCGGATGCGGAGGATCCCCGGGTGCTGCGCTTTCGGACAAAGGGAGACGCCAACAATGTGGAGGACGGCAGCCTGGTTCACTATAAAAATATCATAGGAAAGCCAGTTTTTTCTATTCCGAAGCTGGGGTATGTGGTGGATTTTGTCCAGCATCCGCCGGGAATGTACCTGGGAATTGCCGCGGGGGCATTTCTGCTGATGCTGATTATCCTGCCGGAGTTCTGGATGGAAGATGAGAAAAGCAAAAAAACGGGTATACAGGGAGATAAATAGGTCGGCCCAAATTGGATGAACCGATTTTATTTATAAATTATTTTATTAAAAAGGAGGATGGAACGTATGAGAAAGAAAATTCTTGTTCCGGTAGTTGCGATGGCGATGTTGGTGAGTGGAGTGGCAGGAGGATCTCTGGCATATCTGATTGACAAAGAGGAACCGGTGACGAACACATTTACGGTAGGAAATGTGGATATTACCCTGGCGGAAACGAAAACAGACTTCAAGATGGTTCCCGGTGTGGAAATTGCCAAGGATCCGGTCGTTACGGTAGAGGATGGCAGCGAGGACTGCTGGCTGTTTGTAAAAATAGAGGAGTCCAAGAATCTGGATACCTTTATTACCTATGAGACGGCAGAGGGCTGGACTGCGCTGGCAGAAGAGGACGGCGTTTATTACCGCACGGTTCTGGCAGCTGATACTACAAAAGAGTTCAGTGTTCTTAAGGATGATAAGGTGCTTACAAATGGAACGGTAACTAAGGCAGATATGGATGCAATAGAGGCTGATCCGGAGAAGAAGCCGACGCTGACCTTTACCGCATATGCGATTCAGCAGGCAGGCTTTGATAATGCGGCTGCGGCATGGGCGGAGATTAACCCTCAGCCGTAATAACTTTTGCTTAAGGGTTTCATAATCAAAGGAGACAACAGCAATGAAGAAAAGCAAATTTATCGCGCTGGGCGCGGCAGCCGCGCTCCTGGCAGCCGCCGCAGTCGGCGGAACGATGGCATATTTCACCGATGAAAAATCGGCGGAAAATATTTTTACCGTTGGAAACGTCCGGATTGATCTGGACGAGTCCAATGGAGACGGCGCTGTGGACGAGGCATATCAGGAGTGGCTGGCAAAGCAGAAGCTGGTTCCGGCGAAGGATGCGGCTCAGCAGATTGCCAAGGAGATCACCATTAAGAATGTGGGAACCTCTCCGGCATATCTCTGGGCGGAGATCTGGATTCCGGCGCAGCTTGACGCGGCTGAGGACGCGGAGCGCAGCCTGCATCTGGTTACGGAGAATTCCCTGGTGGAGATCAGCGGTACATATCTGCAGCCGAAGGACATCGATGGAGTGACCTATAACGGATACGTTTACTATTATAAAAATGCGGAAGGGAACCCGCTGGCGCCCGGGGAGCAGACAGAAAAGCTTCTGGACGCGGTGTACATGGATCCGGCAGTGAGCCAGTGTCCGGAGGCAACGCCGGGAGAGCTGTGCCTGATCCTGAAGGACGGAAGCGAATACAGGGGAAGCTGGGATCTGAAGGTAAATGCAGTCGGCTTCCAGGCAGACGGCTTTGCCGATGTAACAGATGCGCTGAAAGCTTACTACAATCAGTAAGGGAGCGTTAAGCTATGAAGAAAAGACGAGTTTTGGCATGTGCGGTTTTGGCTGCAGGACTTTCTCTTGGCGGGTATGGGACCTACGCTTATTTCACTGCCGATGTGACAGTCACAAACGTGATTACATCGGGAAATGTGGAAATCGCGCTGCATGAAACCATGAAGCCGGAGAACGGTGAGGAAGAGGTGCCCTTTGAAGACCAGACTGGAGTAATGCCAGGCCGGAAGGTCTCCAAGATTGTCCGTGTGGAGAATACAGGAGGCCAGCCGGCTTATATCCGGGTCAGGGCAGAAAAAAAGATTATCCTGGCTGAAGGGATAAGCGGCGATCCGGACGTGTCCCTGGTATCCTGTGATTTCAACAGAGACGCATGGACGGAGAAGGACGGTTATTTTTATTATCATGATCCGCTGCAGCCGGGGGAATTTACAGAGCCGCTGTTTACGCATGTGACCTTTGACCGGGATATGGGAAATATGTATCAGGACAGCAGGGCTGAGATCACGGTTTCTGCCCAGGCGGTTCAGCAGGTCAACAATGACCACAGCGCGTCCAATGCGCAGGGATGGCCAGAGGATAAGAATTAAAGGAGGACGAAAGGACAATGAAGTGGAAGAGGTTCATAAGCACGGTTCTTGTCTGTGTCCTGATGGCAGTAACCTTTATTCCGGCCAGCGCCCAGTCCGGCGAGGTTCCGATCTGGATCCGGCAGGACGGCGGTTATCAGGGCGCCAATGGGACAAGCTATGATCAGGATTATATTGATGAGATTCTGGACGAGGACAGTGGATATGAGGACGGGGCGAACGGGTATGACAGCGATTCCGATGAAACAGCCACAGCCTCCAATGTAAGCACAGCCTCTGACTGGATGACCGCGTCCGGATCAAACTGGGCCACAGCCTCCAATGCCTTTGAGACAGTGGTATTTACGGAGGCGGGGCCCTTTATGCCGGCTGTCTATGTGGGCGGCAGGGCAAGAGCGCTGAGCAGAGCCAGGATGAAGGCGCTGGCCGAAGAGGCGGATACGGACACCAGCAGCTTAAAGCTGAACAAGACGGCGGCTGCCAATGGAGACGGGAGCTATACGATCACACTGGAAAGCTATACAACCGGCAAGGTGACGACCGTAACAGAGACGCAGCCGGTGGATATTGTCCTGGTGCTGGATCAGTCGGGATCCATGGGAGATAATTTTGGAAGTGGAACCCGCCAGGCGGCGATGAAAGAGGCAGTTGCAGGCTTCATTTATTCAGTGGGTGACCAGTATAATGCGGAGACGTCCGATCACCGGATTTCTTTGGTGACCTTTGGATCCGATGCAGATATATTGAGTGATGATGATGATGGTGATGGCTGGACATATGTGGACAATAAGGGAGTAAGCAAGCTGGAAAATAGCGTAGATAAACTGCCATCAAGACCGAACGGAGCGACAAATGTAGGCGCCGGCATGATCCAGGCAGAGTTGCAGCTGAATAAGGAATATACAGGAAGCAATCCAAAAAGGCAGCGGGTTGTGGTTGTGTTTACAGACGGAGTACCTACGACCGGTAACCAATTCGATACAGGCGTGGCAAATACAGCTATCAAAACAGCAAAGAGACTGAAGGATGAGGGGATTACCGTTTATACCATAGGAATCTTTGAAGGAGCGAATACGGAGCAGACGTATGGAGATATAAATTTTGATCAGAATTCGGACGGAACAGTGGGGAGCAAATGGTACAATCGCAGTATAATCAAGGATGATGCATGCGACGTGCCTGCCGGAAACCGTTTTTTAAATTACCTTTCCAGCAACTCAGCGGATGCGGAGGAAATTGGAATCGAAAAATACAATTATTTGTTTGACAGTGGCTGGAAGATCACAAAAAATTTCTCTTGTGATAAGGGCTATTATCTGGCCGCTGACGACGTCGAGAATCTGAAAAATGCGTTTGAGAGCATCAGCGGAAATATTTCCCAGGCAGATACAAGCCTGGATTCCAACACGGTGGTCAGGGATGTGGTTTCCCAGTATTTTGAAATCCCGGAAGGCGCCGCAATCAAAACGTACACGGCTGATTACACGAAAGAGGGAGCATTTGACGATCCTGTACAGACTGAAAATGTAACTGTCACACAGAATGGCGATGTCATCGAGGTAACCGGCTTCGATTATTACAAAAATTTTGTAGACGAGAACCGGACGGGAAGAGATGAGAATGATCCAAGCGCGGAAGGAGATTTCTGCGGCAGAAAGCTGATCATCGAATTCACAGTTCAGCCGAAGGACGGTTTCCTGGGAGGAAATGATGTTCCGACCAATGATCCCTCTTCCGGATTTTACCTGACAGGCGATGATCAGGAGCCCTTAAAGCCCTTTGACCAGCCAACGGTAAATGTTCCTGTTCCCGAGCTGGCTGTTACGGCTGAAGATAAGTATGTATATCTGACGGGAAGTCTGACAGAGGATGATCTCAAAGAAGGACTGAAGGTATCTGCCGGTGAAGCAATCGAGCTCGATCTGTCAAAGGACGGATATGGACTGAAGGACTGGCAGCATGCGTTTGTTGACATTACTGCTGGATGGAGTCCGGACCCGGGCAGTCTGACGAATCTGACAGCAGACAGCAGCTATACTGTCAAGGTGTCCATTGTCTCCAAAACAGACAAGGAGAACAGCAGCGAGGCCGGGGCAGAAGCAGGCATTTTTGTATTTAAGCCTGTATTTACGTTCCAGGACGGCGAAGGCTTTTACGGTGACAGCCTGCCGGATGAAACCTACATGAACAGTCTCAGAAATACTGAGATTCAATGGGAGCACGAGAATAAGAATTACGAGAAGGAAGTTATGACAGGAGAGGAGCCGAAGGACTTTCAGTTTGGTTACAGTCCGGAGCCTGGATTTATACAGGATGGAAAGATCAACACCAAGAAGGATCTTCCTGTTACAGTTTCTTCAGTTAAGCTTCCGGGCATCGACACAGAGCTGATCGGATTCTGCAAAACAGTCAGGGAAAAGTGTAATCCAGATGAGCCTGACCTGGAAGGAAATGGCCACTTTGTCCTTCACATAAAGACAGGACAGCTGACCATCAAAAAGACAGGCGGAGCAGCGGACGAGCCGTATGTATTTACGATAATGAAGGACGGCAGGGCATACACTCAGGCCAGCGTTATGGGAGACGGTGAAGTGACAGTTAAGGAGCTTCCGAAAGGATCCTATACTATCGTGGAGGACGGAGCATGGTCCTGGAGATATCGGGGTGTGTCTGAGGGGACAGCAGAGCTGTCAGCGGATGCGCCGGTTGGAACACTCACCTGCCAAAACACGCCGTTCAGCAACAAGCAGTACTGGCTTAACGGCTTCAGCGCGGTCGTGAAAAATATATTTCAAACAAAGACCACAGGAAAGGCGGTGAGGTAGGATGCGCGGTCAGAACACAGAAAAGAACAGCAGAAGAAAAAACAGATTGCGCAGGCTGCCTCTGCCGTTTCTCTGCCTGGCGCTGATTTTGTGCGGCGGAATCGGAGGAACCTCAGCCTACCTGATTACAGGCACCCAGAAGAAGACCAATGTATTTCGCGCATCAGAGGTGACCTGCCAGGTGGAGGAGGAATTTGACGGCGCTGTAAAAAGCAAGGTGACGGTGGAAAATACGGGAGATACGGACGCATATATCCGTGTAAAGCTGATTTCCTACCGAGTGAATGAAGCCGGAGACCGCATCGGCGGAACGGCATCGGTTCCGGATTTTCAGCCTGGCAACGGCTGGATAGAAAACGGCGGATTTTACTATTACACGAAGCCGGTAGCGCCGGGCGGATATCCGGATCATGTTCTGATTGACTCCATAAGACTGACGGAGTACAGCGACGCGGACGGCGGAAGACAGGTAATCGAGGTGATGGCAGAGGCCATTCAGAGCGAGCCAAAGGAAGCGGTGGAAGATGCGTGGGGCGATGCAGCCGGCAGTCTGCAGGCTGCGGACACCGGTGAAACAGCGATTGTCATTGACAGCAACTAAGGAGGGATGCGGATATGTTTAAGAGTGTAAAAAAATTCATCTGCATCCTGGCGGTGCTTGTCACGGGGATATCTGTGACGGCATTTGCGGAAGATGCAGCAATCCGGTACGAAGGAAAGGCCCATAATTTTGTCCGGGACGCAGACGGCGGCGAGCTGACGGATCTGTTCCTGAATTTTAAAAATGTAATGCCCGGGGATACGCTGAAACAGAGCATTGTGCTGAAAAACCCGTCATCCAACCGGTTTCGTGCGCGGATATCCTTAAGATCTCTTGGCGGAACGCTGGAGCAGGAATTTCTGTCTCAGATGAAGTTAAAGATAACGGCGGAGGATTCCTCCGTTCTTTCTGAGGCGGCATCTGATCAGACGGCCGGTCTTACAGACTGGGTGGTTCTCGGAACCGTAAAGCCCGGCGCGGAGACAGTCATAAACGTGGAGCTGACAGTTCCCCTGGAAATGGACAATGAATTTCAGAAGCTGACAGGGAATATCCAGTGGGAATTTAAGGTAGAAGAGCTGTCCGGCGGCAGCGGCGGGGACGGAGGAAGCGGCGGAGGCGGCGGTTCTTCCACCAGCACCGGGACGGTTACGCCGGGTGGAAATAACGGCCCGTCCACAGAGGTGATTGAAGAATTTCCGGGAACCATCGGAGAAGATATCCAGACTGCAATTTCCGGATTTATCAATCCGAAAACAGGAGACGCAGCCAACACCATATTCTGGATTGCGCTGTCGGCGGTTTCCGGTATCGGCCTGGCAGTTCTGGCGGCGGCAAAACGCCGTGGGCGGGAGAAATAAATCCAGCCGGACAGACGAGCTTTGGCGCGGCAGACAGATATAATAAAAGAAGCAGGATGAGACTGAGAAAGGTTTTATCCCGCTTCTTTTTTTGATCAAGGAAGAGGACTTGCGGCCGGAAACACTTTGCGCTGCAAGCGGTTCTTGTCCGGCAGGTTCCAAAGATTGCAGAGAGAACATGGAAAGCGTACTTGACATTTTTTCTGGATATGGTATACTGAAAATACGGAAAGCAAACTTTCCATAAAAGGAGGTCTGCATGAAAAATCGACTGGAAGAACTTCGCAAACAACGGGGAATCAAGCAGGAAGAACTGGCAAATGCATTGGAAGTATCACGACAGACGATCGGCTCTTTAGAAAACGGACGCTACAATCCCTCTATTCAGTTAGCATTCAAAATTGCACGATATTTCAATATGAGCATCGAAGAAATTTTTATTTATGAGGAGGATTCAAAATGAAAGAAAAGAAGCCGTTAATCATTGAAATACTGGTGGGTATTGTATTGATATGCGCCGGATTCGTTATCAAGGCTGATTATTATTCAACCATGATTTTTTCTATGGGCGTTGGAATTGTGTTTGCTTCTGCCGTACAGCTGCTTCGTGTCATTTACTGGCAAAATCCCAGGCGTTATGCAGCGTATGAGGCAAAAAAGAGGGAAGCTCATATCAACAGCGTTGATGAGAGAAAACGATATCTGCGGATGAAAGCCGGTCATGTCACATATCAGATTATGACGTTTTCCTGTATCATCTTATCGCTTGTACTTGCATTGCTCAGAGTGGACGCATGGGTAACAGCGATGGTATTTTTACTTTTTGTCTTTCAATGGCTGGTTGGGATTATCGTTTTTCGTATACTGGAAAAGAGCATGTAGGTTACAAATTTTTCGCAAATAACTGATGTGCCCAATACTTCTTATTCTCCAGAATCTATGCTATAATTTGCCGTGAATGATGAGATAAACGTAGTGAAAAGATTGTGAGGTGCTGTGATTAATGAATGAATTTTCTGAGAAAGACTGGAAGATGTTTCGGCGTAAAATTGCCGGATGGCAGGAAGCTTATATGGATAAGCTGAATAAGGAATATATGGAAATCCTCAGTGGAGAAGGGAACCCGTCGGATAAATTCTGGAAGCTTGAAAAGCGAATCAGAGAGGATAAAAAAGATTGCGGTGTTCGATGTGAGATGAGCAGATCAAACCAGTTTGATATTATAATGTCACTGATGAATGAAGGTGCAATTACGATGGATGACCTGGAAGATTTCAGCGATGATCTGAAGGATATTATAGGATATTTTGCAGGAAGACATATACATAATAGCTATCGTTAAATCATGCCTGAACTTTGAGTTTTTCCGCATGAATAAGGGAAGACCGACCGCTAATAGGATGGCGCTTCAGAGCGCAATCTTTCATCTCCAATTTGAGATTACTTATGAGCTTCAGAAGCTGGAATATCAGGCGGACAGACTGGTTGCATATAGAAATACTTTGGTTGAGCTGATGACGGGTAAGGTGAAGGAGCTTTCAAGGGAGAACTTTGCAGTAAAGCAACACTTGAAATATGTGGATTTGTATTCTTCGGAAGCAAATTATCAGACTCTGACGTACGAAGACACGCTGATTGTAAGGGAAGAAGTAGC
>JAUNGW010000002.1 GCA_030524245.1 Eubacteriales bacterium | reverse complement strand
TAATCGGGGCTAATGTTAAAGATTTTTTGGGACATTTTCAAAAATGCTTGACACGCAAAAACTTTATGCCTGCAGGCTGGCAGCCAGCTTCTTCATCTGCTCCACCGTATCCTCGTGCATTGCGGACCGGATGCTCACCATCGGCTCTGCCACGGTGATCTCCTTCATCCCTTCCGCCATGCCGCGCATCAGCTTACCTGCCATCGGCGCCCATGAGCCGTTCTCCATCAGGCCAACGGTACGCTTCTGGAAATTCTTGGACTTCAGATGCAGCAGAAACTCCTCCATACAGGGAAATACTCCTGCGTCATAGGTGGCCGCGGCCAGCACCATGCGGTCATAATAAAACGCTTTTCTCACCGCCAGGGACACGTCTGTTCTGGATAAATCCATAACCTCCACATGAGCCTCGCCCTGCTCCCTTAAAATCTCCGCCATCTTTCTGGCTGCCTCCGCCGTGTTTCCATGAATGGAGGCGTAAGCCACCAAAACGCCGTGCTGCTCCGGCTTGTAGGTGCTCCAGGTCTGGTACAGATCCAGATAATATCCCAGATTTTCCTTTAAAACCGGGCCGTGCAGAGGACAGATCATGGAAATGTCCAGTCCCGCCGCCTTCTTAAGCAGCGCCTGAACCTGGGGTCCGTATTTGCCCACGATATTCAGGTAATAGCGGGCCGCCTCCTCTGCCCACTCCTCCTCAGCATCCATAACGCCGAATTTTCCGAAGCCGTCTGCAGAAAACAGGATCTTCTCGCTCTGCTCATAAGTAACCATAACCTCAGGCCAGTGTACCATGGGCGCCATGAAAAACTGCAGCGTATGCTTTCCAAGCTCCAGGGTACTGCCCTCCTTTACCTCTACCTTGCGTCCCTCCAGATCCAGGTCAAAGAACTGGCTGATCATGGTAAAGGTCTTTGCATTACCCACAATCTTTGCCTCCGGATGAAGGGCTGCAAAGCGGTAAATATTGGCCGCATGATCCGGCTCCATATGGGAAACCACCAGGTAATCCACCGGCGTTCCCGCCAGGGCCTGCTCCAGATTGGCCAGCCACTGCTCCGTGGCTCTGCTGTCCACCGTATCCATAACAACCGTCTTCTCGTCCAGGATCACATAGGAGTTGTAGGTCACTCCGTTGGGAACAGGATACTGGCTCTCAAACAGATCCAGATTTTTATCGTCAACTCCAATATAAATGATAGAATCAGAAATATACGTATCGCTCATGTTTTCCTCCTCAATTCTGAAAATGATGCGGCCGTCCGGCTGCACCGCGCCTTATGCCCTCGCACAATCTGCTGGAATTATATCATACCTGCCGCAGATATACCATGATAAAATTTATCAAAATAATATCATTTATCCGGTGTTGTTTCCGCCCTTTTGCTCTTGCGCCAGC
Source organism: Eubacteriales bacterium (assembly GCA_030524245.1). Classification (GTDB taxonomy): domain Bacteria; phylum Bacillota; class Clostridia; order Lachnospirales; family Lachnospiraceae; genus Brotaphodocola. Next base: position 51,866 of record JAUNGW010000002.1, on the reverse strand, counting down.
TTTCCACCATCCCGGCCACCTGAGCCCTCGTATATGGCTTTTCCAGAAAGCCGAAAGCCCGGATCTTCCATGCTTCCAGGGAAAAGCCGGGAATACTGGACATCAGAACCACCGCCGGCGGATCCGGAAGTTTATGAAGCTCCGCCGCCAGGCTGATTCCGCTGATATCCGGCATCACAATATCCGTAAATACCATATCCACCGGATTTTCCTTTACAAACTCCACCACTGCCACGGCCTCCTCAAACTGCCCCAGCAGCTTCACACCGTCCATACCGCGGAAAATGCCGGACAGCTTATCCAAAAGCTCCGGCGCATTATCCACGATCACCACATTCACATACATTTCAGCTATAACCCCCAAATACCGGCGGTTTTGCAAGGGGCAGCTCATCCAGCATCCAGCCTGCCGCCGCCCTGTAATCCGCCATATCCCGGGCCTTCTTCAGCTTTTTCAAAGGCTTTTCCCTCTGCGCAAAAGAAAAGGCCAGGTAAGACCACAACTCCTTCATTTTAAACAGCACATTCCTGTCGCCGGGAATGGCCCTCCGATACCCCTCAAGCACGTCCTCATGAAACGCCTTCAGCCGCCTCCGGCGGTCCTCCTCCCGGATAATCGCCCCGCTTCCTTCCTCGCCTAAAAACGGATTGGACAAAAGTCCGCGCCCAAGCATCGCCGACCTGATCTGAGGAAATTCCCGCTCAAACAGACGGATCCTTTCCTCTGAAAACAGATCTCCATTATAACAGACCGGACTGGCGCTTTCTCCCGCCGCCCTGGAAAACATCTCCATATTGGGCGTATTTTTGTAATAATCCTTTAAAAGCCGCGGGTGCACAATCAGCTGCTTTATGGGATACTGATTATAAATCCTTAAAAGCTCTTCAAATTCCTCCGGAGTGTCCACGCCGATTCTGGTTTTCACCGACAGAGAAAGCCCCATCAGCTCCATCTCTCCAGTGATCTGAAAAAGAAATTCATCCAGCCTCTCCGGCAGCGCCAGAAAACCGGCTCCCCGGTGCTTTGCCGTCACCGTCCCCGAGGGGCAGCCCAGATTCAGATTCACCTCTCCGTAGCCCATCTCCTTCAGGATACCTGCGGCCCACAAAAAATCCTCCGCCTTATTGGTCAGAATCTGCGGCACGACCGGAACTCCTTTGTTGTTTTCCGGTCTTACGTCCTCCAGCTCGCGGCCCGTGAGCCTTCTTGTCTGCCCCGGCGCGATAAAGGGCGTATAATACCGTGAAATTCCATTAAAATGCCGGTGATGGGCATTGCGGAACACATATCCGGTAATGCCCTCCATCGGCGCAAAATAATATTCCATCATCCTATCGGCACTTTAAGACATCGCTGTAAAACCTGTCCATCTCCCGCTTCGTTTTAAAGGTCGCCACGTACATCTGATTGCCCATGGCGCCTGACAGCACATCCGGAATCCGCTGATCCATACGGATGTTATTTTTATATTTCTTTATGATCTCATCGTGGCTGAATACAAATTTCTTTCCGTCCCGCCGTCCCGCGTAGGCGCAGTATTCATGGTCGGCCGCCTTCATTTTCGTCCTGTCGAAGGCAATCATGTCGGCCCATATCTTGTACACATCAGTGCTGTACGCGAAATCAATCATATCCGGAGTGAAGCCGCCGCAGGGACGCATGTTCACCTCCAGAGCCACCACCTCTCCCTTCTTGCCGAGGCCTTCCTGATCCTCCAGAAGACGGAAAAACTCAAAGTGTACAAACCTGCTCTTTACGCCGAAGCTCTTTACTGCCGCCCGGCCCGCCAGCCGCGTATCCGCCGCGAGATCCTTGACAATATAATAAATGGAATTATCGTTATTATTCACAATATCCATAATGGACATGGGAGTTACATTTCCCGTTTCAAAAATCGGCTCGCCTCTGGAATCAATAATCGCATCGTAGGAGTTGACCTCCGCATTGACAAATTCCTCCATAATGTAGGGAACTGACGGATCCCGCTCCTCCAAAAAGCTTTCCAGCTCCTCATCAGAGGTCAGCTTATAGGTGTGTGCGGCGCCGACGCCGTTGTCCGGCTTCACCACCACCGGCCAGCCCACCTGACTGATAAAGGCCTGACAGTCCTCCAGCGCCTCCACGATATGCCATCTGGCCGCCGGAATTCCTGCCTTTGCATAGTATTCCTTCATTTTGGATTTATATTTGATTCTGGGAATATCCTCCTCCTGGAATCCGCTGGTAATGTGAAACGCCGTTCTCAGTCTTGCGTCCCGCTCCAGCCAGTACTCATTGTTGGACTCCAGCCAGTCAATGGGGCCGTGCTTAAAAATCAGAAATGCCACTCCACGGTAAACCTCATCGAAATTTTCCAGATTGCTTACTTTGTAGTATTCATGTAAGCTTTCCTTTAACTCTTCACTTAACTCCTCATACGGCTGATCGCCGATCCCCAGCACATTCATGCCGTTTTTCTTCAGCTCTCTGCAGAACTGCCAGTAATTCGTCGGAAAGTTCGGCGAAATAAAAATCACATTTTTCATACTGCACACTCCTTGTCTCCTCATTTTTGTATAGCAGGATCTTACGCCTGATCCAACAGATAAGGCACAAAATAAGCCGTCTGCTTATACCACCATGGCCAGTCATGGGCACAGTCGAAGCCCCAGTAATCCACCCAGGCATTTATATGCTTCCATTTTAAGATTCCGTCCAGCTGACGGGTGGAATCCGGCAGCTCCCAGGGGCCCTGTCCCACGCAGATTACTGCCTTCTTCTTATTATAAAGGTCGATGTAGGGGTGATCCTCCGGCATACCGGCCAGATAATGAACCGGAGAATTCTGATATACCACCTCGTCCATGTAATTGCCAAAGCCATATTCCGCTGTATAAATTCCGCTTAAGGCCAGGAGACGGTCGAAGAGATCCGGCCTCCTGAAGTACAGGTTTGCCGCATGAGTCGCGCCCAGGCTGCAGCCAAAGGCCATAATGCCCGGATAACCGCTCCAGCCGTTTCGCTCATTGACCATGCTGCGCATGAACGGCACCACCTCATCGGTGATATAGGCCAGCCACTGCTCGTACCGCCGGATCCGCCAATAAGGATCGCCGCTTTGATTGGACCAGGTTTCCTTATCCAGGGTATCAATGGAAAATACCATCGCCTGGCCTGATTCAATCCATGGAGCCCAGGTATCTGTCATATGATAATTCTCAAAATCGAAAAAACGGCCGTCCTGACAGGGAATGAACAGCACAGGCCGTCCCGCGTGTCCATATACCTTGCATTCCATGTCCCGGCCAAGCGCCGGGCTGTACATCTTATAATAATTCATCTCCATGACCATCTGCTCCTTTTCCTAATCATTCAGACCGTACATCAGTGTATTCATGAAAAACGGAAGCTGCCGCTCCCAGCTGGCCTCGCTGTGATTACCCCAGGGAACGATTCTGCTCTCCGTCATGATTCCCCGGTCCATCATGGTTCCTGCAAGCCGTGAAAAGTGGCTGATCAGCTGTCCCCGCCCCTTCGCCTCCTCAGAGCCGTAGTCCATATAAACTATGGTATCTCCGAAAAGCAAGGCCTCCTTTGCCAGTCTGTTAAGCTTAGCCGGCGCAACCCAGACAGACGGTGAAAGAGCCGCTGCCCTGGAAAATACGTCATTAAATTCAAGAACCGCGTACAGACTCATCAGCCCGCCCATGGAGCTGCCTGCAATGAAGGTAAATTCACGCTGGGGAAGGGTTCTGTACTGGGCGTCGATCTCCCGCTTAAAGCTGTGGATGAACCATTCCATAGTCTCCCGGCCGCGTCCCTTGAAACGTCCATATCTGGCATCCTGGAAATCGAAGGGGGAATATTCTGACAGCCGGCCGTTGTCCGGGCTTCGGTTGCACTCCACCGCCGCCACAATCAGCTGGGTCTCCGTATAATCCAGATATTCCTTCATGCCCCAGCTTTTCCCATAGGTGGCGTCCCAGTCAAAAAATACATTGTGTCCGTCAAACATATACAGAACAGGATATCTCCGTTCCCTGTCATATTCATAAGATTCCGGCAGATAAATATAAGCGTTTCTCGGCTCCTCGCCGGTCAGCTCCGGAATCGTAACCTGCCATTTCTTTATCATAGCTCTGACCCTTTTCCTGATAAATTTTCACTTTGTTAGTTTACCACATTGCAGTGCGAATTGCAATCAGTTTGGCTGTCAAATGTCCTGACATCCCCGCGTGCAAGCACGCTGTCTGTCTGGACGCTTGACAGCGCTTTCATAATAAAATATGTACTGTTGGAGGATGCCTTGGTGGCCTTGGTAGCGGCGGTTTGGAAATCCTCGTTTGTAATGCTGATCCAGGGCCTGGCGGATGTGGGTGTCTATTGGAAATGCTTCCAGATGATGAAGGGCAAACAGGCAGATACAGTCCGCCACCTTTTCTCCTGCGCCGAACAGGGTAAGGAGGGCTTCTCTGGACTGCCTGTAGTTCATCTGCTCCACGGCGTGAAGATCAAAGGCGCCGGAGACGACTGCCTTCGCCGCCCGGACTACGTATTTGCTTCTGTAGCCGAGATTACAGGCCATCAACGCGTCTTCCGGAAGCTCCGCCAGCGCTTCCGGCCGTGGGAAGGCATAGTATGCATGTCCTTTTTCATCGGTGATGGAACAGCCGTATTCTCTGCAGATATTGTCAATGCAGCGGCGAATCCTGACTATGTTATTCTGCTGGGAAATCAAAAAGGTGACGATCATCTCCCACAAATCCTGCTTTAAAATCCGGATTCCGCTGCCGCAGGCCGCCGCCTGCAGCAGATAGCTGTCCCGCGGATTAATCTGATCTATATATGCTCCGTAATCCCGTTCCAAATCAAAATATCCGGACCAGAATTCATCGAAATCCCGCTGACTGCAGTCGAACACACAGGTTTCCTGCTGCTGGCTCACCTCCAGCCTGCGGTCCCCCGCAATTACTTCATAAACGCCGGGACGGCATTCTGTCATGCGGAAGCATTGGCCGGACTGACAGATCTGGGAAAATGAAAGGTTGGGAATTTGTCTGGTTATCATGAAGGGGATCCTCCCTTTTCCTGTTTGCGATTTTAAGCATATTATATTGAATTTTTCTGAGGATTTCAACCGGGGGGCAGGGGAATTTTTCATTTGCGGTTTCCCATTTCCGACTCTGCTGCAGCCCGTGGAGCCATCCGCCATTCGGAATGCGGAGCATTCCTCATGGACGGCTGGCCCCACTATAGGATTGTGAAAAAATCCGAAAGAAAGACCTATGGCTCAAAAACCATAAGTCTTTCTTTGTTTTTACAGGGCTTGTTTTTTCACAACCCCGCACGGCTTGCAGCTATGCCAGGTTTGTATACCCCATCAGGGATTTGTCTACTTGTTTGGCTACTTCGCGGCCTTCGTGGATTGCCCATACAACGAGGGACTGACCCCGGTGCATGTCTCCTGCTGTAAATATGTTTTGTATGTTGGTAGCGTAGCTTCCGGTTTCTGTGGCTACGTTTGTTCTTCCGTTCAGTTCTACGCCGAAGGCGTCGGCTACGTAGCTTTGAGCTCCGAGAAAGCCGGCGGCTATCAGCACCAGATCGGCGGGAATTTCTTTTTCACTGCCTTCGACGGGCACCATCGTCATCCGGCCGGTTTCCTCGTTTTTCTGCGGGGCCAGATTGATTAAAACTGCTTTGCAGACCTTGCCGCTTTCGTCTTTTATGAATTCCTTTACTGTGGTCTGGTATATACGGGGATCATGACCGAAAACGGCAATGGCTTCTTCCTGTCCGTAGTCGGTTTTGCATACCTTCGGCCACTCAGGCCAGGTGTTGTTTTCGGCCCGGTGATCCGGCAGCTTCGGCATCATTTCCAGCTGGGTCACGGAGGCGCAGCCGTGCCGGATGGATGTGCCGACACAGTCATTTCCGGTGTCTCCTCCGCCGATGACAATTACATGCTTGTCCTTTGCGGAGATATAGTTTCCGTCCTCCAGGTTTGAATTCAGCAGGCTTTTTGTGGTGGATTTTAAGAAATCCACAGCAAAATAAATGCCCTCTGCATCCCGTCCGGGAACCTGGATATCTCTCGGATTGGAAGCGCCGCAGGCAAGAATCACGCAGTCAAATTCCCGTCTGATTTTGTTGGCCTTGTACCCGCGTCCTACATCGGCGCCGGTGACGAAGGCAACGCCCTCTGCCTTCATTACATTGATTTTTCTGTCGATAACCTGCTTTTCCAGCTTCATATTCGGAATGCCGTACATCAGAAGACCGCCTGCCCGGTCCTCCCGCTCAAACACGGTCACATTGTGGCCCCGTTTATTGAGCTGATCTGCGGCCGCAAGGCCGGCGGGGCCGGAGCCGATGACTGCGATCTTTTTGTCTGTCCGCAGCTTCGGAGGCCGCGGACCTGCCTTTCCCGTCTCATAGGCCCGTTCTATAATGGCATGTTCATTCTCCTTAATGCTCACCGGATCCCCGTTCAGGCCGCAGGTACAGGCCGCCTCACAGGGAGCCGGGCAGACCCGGCTGGTAAATTCCGGAAAGCTGTTTGTCTTCTTCAGACGGTTGTAGGCCTGGCTCCAGTTTCCATTATAAACCAGGTCGTTCCACTCTGGCACCAGGTTATTTAAGGGGCAGCCTGATACCATGCCGCCAAGTATCATCCCCGACTGACAGAAGGGTACGCCGCACTCCATGCATCTGGCCCCCTGCTTCCGCTGCTGTTCCTCTGAAAGGCTGCTGTGGAACTCATGAAAATGACGGATCCGGGACAGGGGGGCCTCCGCCTTGCCGTTTTTTCTCTCGTATTCTAAAAATCCTGTTGGCTTTCCCATGTTCTCCTCCTTACCGTCTCATGTTGGCATAAAATGCCTCAATCTGCGCCTGCTCGCTGCTTAAGCCCTTCTCCTCCATCTGGACAATGGTGTTCATCATCCGCCGGTAATCATGGGGCATAATCTTCTTGAACTTCGGCAGGTATTCCCCGAAATGATCCAGAATTTCCTTGCCGCGCTCCGAGTTGGTGTAGGCCACATGCTCCTGTATCATTTCCTTAAGCTCCAGCACATCGTACTTGTTTGTTACTTCCTCGAGAGACACCAGCTCCTTGTTCAGGCGCTTGTACAGATCCCTTTTTTCATCCAGCACATACGCGATTCCGCCGCTCATTCCGGCCGCAAAATTCTTTCCAGTCGTGCCCAGTACGACCACTCTTCCGCCGGTCATATACTCACAGCCATGATCGCCCACGCCTTCCACGACAGCGGTTGCGCCGGAGTTTCTCACACAGAACCGCTCGCCGGCCACGCCGCAGATAAACGCCTTGCCGCTGGTGGCTCCGTAAAGCGCCACGTTTCCGATGATGATATTGTCCTCCGCCTTAAACTGCACAGCCTTTGGCGGGTATACGATCAGCTTTCCGCCGGACAGGCCCTTGCCGAAATAATCGTTGCTGTCGCCTACCAGCTCCAGGGTAAGCCCCTTCGGGATAAATGCGCCGAAGCTCTGTCCGCCGCTGCCGCTGCACTGAATCGTAAAGGTGTCCTCCGGCAGGCCGTCCGGGTACTGTCTGGTGATCTCAGAGCCGAAAATCGTGCCAAGGGTCCTGTCCACATTGGACACGTCAATCTGCAGGCTTTTCTTTTGCTTTCCGGCCAGAGCAGACTTTAGCTTCTTTAACATCACCTGCTCATCCAGAGTATTTTCCAGGTGGAAATCATACTCATTTTTATCATAATATCCACGGAAATGCTGTCCCGCATACGGGTTCTCCAGGATATTGGACAGGTCTACCTTCGCTGCTCTTGCGTAGGGAATTTCATCCTTTTTCTTTAAAAGATCGGTCCGTCCCACCAGCTCATCCACCGTGCGGACGCCCAGCCTTGCCATATATTCCCGAAGCTCCTGAGCCACAAAATGCATGAAATTTACCACGTATTCCGGTTTGCCGCGGAACCGTTTCCGCAGCTCCGGATTCTGGGTTGCAATGCCCACCGGACAGGTATCCAGGTTGCAGACGCGCATCATCACACAGCCCATGGTTACCAGCGGCGCCGTAGCAAAGCCGAATTCCTCAGCTCCCAGCATACAGGCGATAGCCACATCCCGGCCTGTCATCAGCTTTCCGTCTGTTTCCAGAATCACCTTATCCCGCAGTCCGTTCATGATCAGAGTCTGGTGGGCCTCCGCCACGCCCAGCTCCCAGGGAAGTCCCGCATTGTAGATGGAGTTTCTCGGAGCCGCGCCGGTTCCTCCGTCAAAACCAGACACCAGAATTACCTGGGCTCCCGCCTTGGCAACGCCGGCCGCTACGGTTCCCACCCCGGCCTCCGACACCAGTTTTACAGAAATCCTTGCCCTGGTATTGGAATTTTTCAGGTCATAAATCAGCTGCGCCAGATCCTCTATCGAGTAAATATCATGGTGCGGCGGCGGGGAAATCAGCCCCACTCCCGTAGTGGAATGACGTGTTTTCGCCACCCACGGATACACCTTTCCGCCCGGCAGCTGACCTCCCTCACCAGGCTTCGCTCCCTGCGCCATTTTAATCTGGATCTCCTGTGCGCTGACCAGATACCGGGAGGTAACGCCGAATCTTCCGGAGGCAACCTGCTTGATGGCAGAGCACCGGTTGTTGTTCTTCGGCCCCGGAATCAGGCGGTCCAGACTCTCGCCGCCCTCGCCGGTATTGGACTTTCCTCCCAGCCGGTTCATGGCAATAGCCAGAGTCTCATGAGCCTCCTGTGAAATGGATCCGTAGGACATGGCGCCCGTCTTAAACCGCTTCACAATGGAGTCCACGCTCTCCACCTCATCGATGGGAATGCCGCCGTTTTCATCATATTTAAAGTCGATCAGGCTCCTCAGCGTAACGGTCTGCCCCTCCTCATTCAAGGCATGACTGTACTCCTTGAAGGTCTCATAATTTCCTGTCCTGGACGCCTCCTGAAGCAGGTGAATCGTCCTCGGATTGTATAAGTGCTCCTCCTGTCCGGCCCTCTCCTTGTGGCTTCCCACGCTCTCCAGCGTCAGATCCACATCAAGGCCCAGCGGGTCAAAGGCCGTGGAATGAAGCACGTCCACATCATTGGCGATATCCTCCAGGGTGATGCCTCCCACGCGGCTGACCGTGTTGGTAAAGTACTTGTCGATCACCTCTTTGGAAATGCCGATTGCTTCAAAAATCTGCGCTCCCTGGTAGGACTGGATCGTGGAAATACCCATCTTGGAAGCAATCTTTACAATGCCGTGAAGCACTGCCGAATTGTAATCATCCACAGCCGCATAATAGTCCTTGTCGAGCATGCCGGAATCGATCAGATACCGGACGGATTCCTGGGCCAGATAAGGATTCACAGCACAGGCTCCATAGCCTAAAAGCGTGGCAAAATGATGAACCTCTCTTGGCTCTCCGCTCTCCAGAATCAGCGCCATGGACGTGCGTTTTTTCGTCTTAACCAGGTGCTGCTGCAGGGCAGAAACTGCTAAAAGAGAAGGAATCGGAACGTGATTCTCATCTATATCCCGGTCAGATAAAATGATGATATTCACCCCGTCTCTGTGAGCCCGGTCCACCTCCAGAAACAGCCTGTCAATGGCTTTTTCCAGGGAGGTATTCTTATAATAAGTAATAGGAATCACCTCAACCTTAAAGCCGGGCTTTTTCATGTATTTAATTTTCAGAAGATCTGTACAGGTCAGAATCGGATTGTCTACCTTGAGGATTTTACAGTTCTCCGGCTTCTCCTCCAGCACATTTCCTTCCTCGCCTACATACACTGTGGTGGAGGTAACAATCTCTTCCCGGATGGAGTCAATGGGTGGGTTCGTCACCTGCGCAAACAGCTGCTTAAAGTAATTAAACAGAGGCTGATGCTTCTTGGAAAGCACCGCCAGCGGACTGTCCGCACCCATGGCGGACACTGCCTCCGCACCATTTAAGGCCATGGGAAGAATCATGGTTTTGTACTGCTCATAGGTGTAGCCGTAGGTCTTCTGAAGTCTTGCCCTCTCCTCCTTTGACATGGCCGGAACACCCTTATTGGGAATCGGAAGATCCCTTAATTCCACCAGATTGGAATCCAGCCACTCGCCGTACGGCTGCCTGGAAGCGTACCGCTGCTTTAAGTCCTCGTCATTTACCAGCTCGCCCTTTACTGTATCGACCAGCAGCATACGTCCCGGACGCAGCCGCTCCTTTTTCACCACATGAGACTGGTCAATATCGATAGCGCCCACCTCAGAGGCCAGGATTACCTGATCGTCATCTGTGATGTAATAGCGGGACGGACGCAGGCCGTTTCTGTCCAGCACCGCTCCTACAACATCTCCATCGCTGAACACAATGGAGGCCGGGCCGTCCCAGGGCTCCATCATGGTAGCGTAATACCGGTAGAAATCCTTCACCTCCTGGGGCATGGACTTATCATGAGCCCAGGGCGCCGGGATCGTCACCATCACCGCCAGAGGCAGCTCCATGCCGCTCATCATCATAAACTCCAGGGCATTATCAAGCATGGCGGAGTCAGAGCCCTCCTGATTGATGATCGGAAGCACCTTGTGCATCTCCGATTTGAAGAATTCTGATTCCATGGTCTCTTCCCTGGCCAGCATCCTGTCCGCATTGCCGCGGATCGTGTTGATCTCGCCGTTGTGAACGATCATCCGGTTGGGATGGGCGCGCATCCAGCTGGGATTCGTATTGGTACTGAACCGGGAATGCACCACCGCGACAGCGGACTCATAATCCGGATCCTGCAGATCCTCAAAGAATTTCCGCAGCTCCTTTACCAGGAACATACCCTTATATACAATCGTTCTGCTGCTTAAGGACACCACGTAGGTATTGTCATTGCTCTGCTCAAACACACGGCGGGCCACATACAGGCGGCGGTCAAATTCCAGCCCCTTCTCCACATCGGCCGGCTTTCCGATAAAGCCCTGAACAATATACGGCATTTTCTCTACCGCGCGCTCACCGATCAGTTCCGGATGAATCGGCAGATCTCTCCAGCCAAGGAAGGTCAGTCCCTCCTTCTTCACAATGATTTCCAGCATCTTTTTGGCCTGATTTCTTGCCAGCTGATCCTGGGGAAAGAAAAACATGCCTACGCCGTACTCCCGCTCACCGCCCAGGTCAATCCCAAGAGGCTTCGTCACCTTTTTAAAAAATCTGTGTGAAATCTGCAGCATGATGCCTACGCCGTCTCCCGTCTTTCCCTCTGCGTCCTTACCGGCCCGGTGCTCCAGATTCTCCACAATATGCAGGGCCTGATCCACCGTTTTATGGCTTTTTACTCCCTTCACATTGGCAACCGCTCCAATGCCGCAGTTATCATGCTCGAATCTCGGGTCGTACAGGCCCGGGATTTTTCTCTCTCTGCCAATCACCTTCTGATCATTCTCCATGGCGTTCATTCCTTTCTCACTTCACAGTGTTAAAGTGCTTTTTCCAAAAATAAAATCGCGTGCCGGCTCCGTCGCTGACCAAACGCAATTCTCATATTCAGAAGCGGAGGCTCTTTTCATGCAGAGCTTCCACATGGGAATGATAATACTACAAATTTTCTCATTTGTAAATAACTACTTTTTGTAATATTGTCAGATTATTTGTCTTTTCTTTGTTGTAAACATTGTTGTCAGATTATTACATCTGTCTTGTCGAAATCCTACAGCAAATATCCGTTTTCTTATATTAGCCGGAGGCTCTGCCGGGCAAGAAGATGCTCTGTCCTGAACAGTTACAATAAAATGAAGAAAAAAGAGGCATCTCCTCTTCCGGAAATACCTCTCACGTGCATCCAATATCTGAATTCTTACATCTCGCCCAGGCCGCTCTCAATAGCCTTGCTGATGGTATCCATAGCTGCCGCCTCATCCTCGCCGTCGCAGATCAAAGTGATCTCCGCACCGGTCTTGATGCCTGCTGCCATCACGTTTAAAACGCTCTTGGCAATGATACGCTTCTCACCGCACTCAATGAAAACATCACACTTAAATTTCATGGCTGTCTGGGACAGAACTCCTGCTGGTCTTAAATGTAATCCGGACGGATTCACTACCTTTAAAGTCTTACTGAGCATATCGCATTCTCCTTTATAATTATATTATAAACCCTCAATCTGTGAGTTCTGTTCACAGATTTCTTAGTTAAAATTTTATTACAAATTGCAGGAAGTGTCAAGCTAAAGTATGCTTCCTGCCGTCATTTTTCACAGTGCCTGAATGTAGTGTGATCCATTTCTTTCTCCTGGGTATCCGCCGGCTCCTGCGCCTCCTGCTGCCTTCTGGAAAACACGCAGCCGCAGTAATTCTGGCGGTACAGACCGTACTCACGGGACAGCTCCACCGACCGTCGGTAGCCGTTTTTCTTTTTAAAATCCGAGGGCAGATGCTCCACCTGCCAGATCCCCGCCAGCTCCTCCCCGATGGAATTCAGCTTTTCCGAATCCTTCATCGGACTGATGGTCAGAGTGGTGGTGAAATAATCATAACCGCCTTCTCTGGCCAGCCTGGCAGCCTCCTCCAGGCGAAGCCTGTAGCAGGCCATACACCGCTCTCCCCCCTCCGGATCCTCCTCATGGCCGCGGCTGGCCTCGAAAAACCGGTCAGGCTGGTAGGGACCCACCTCAAGACTTATGGGATGAACGGCAGGCAGAGCCTCAATCAGCCGCTGCTGCTCCTCCGCGCGATGCCGGTACTCCTCCTCGGGCCAGATATTCGGATTATAATAAAACACTGTAACAGAAAAATATCTGGACAAATATTCCAGAACATAGCTGCTGCAGGGAGCGCAGCAGCTATGCAGCAAGAGCCGGGGAACCCGGCTCTCTTTTTCCTGCTTTTCTATGATTTTTTCCAGTTCCTTCTGGTAATTTCTTCGGTTCACAGGGTCTCCTTTTTTAAGAATCTGTCCTGGCGCATTCCCACACCCTCCCCTGATATTACAGGAAGTCGCGGATTCGCTTGCTGCGGACAGGATTGCGCAGCTTCCGCAGGGCCTTGGCCTCAATCTGACGGATACGCTCTCTCGTTACGTTGAACTCCTTGCCAACCTCCTCCAGCGTCCGCGGATGTCCGTCCTCCAGTCCAAACCGGAGCACGATCACCTGACGCTCACGCTCCTTTAAATCGCCCAGCAGCGCGTCAATATGTTCCCGCAGCATGACAGACTCCACATTGCCCTCCGGCGTCAGCACATTGTTGTCCGCAACGAAATCGCCCAGGTTGGAATCGTCCTCCTCGCCAATCGGCGTCTCCAGGGAGGCCGGCTCTCTGGCAATCTGCATAATCTCCATCACCTTGTCCTCAGACATCTCCAGCGCCTCTGCCAGCTCCGTCACAGACGGCTCATAGCCCAGCTCCAGGGTCAGCTTCCGCTGCATCTTGGACATCTTGTTGATGGTCTCCACCATATGCACAGGCACGCGGATGGTACGGGCCTGGTCTGCCAGTGCCCTTGTCACCGACTGCCTGATCCACCAGGTAGCGTATGTACTCAGCTTATATCCCTTTGTATAATCAAACTTTTCCACGCCCTTGATCAGGCCCAGATTTCCCTCCTGCACCAGATCCAGAAAGCTCATGCCGCGGCCGGTATAACGCTTGGCAATGCTGACCACAAGGCGCAGATTCGCCTCAATCAGACGCTCCTTGGCGTGCTCATCACCCTCCGCCTTCCGCTTGGCCAGCACAAGCTCCTCATCCGCGCTTAAAAGGGGAACCGTACCGATCTCCTTTAAGTACATGCGGACCGGATCCTCTGTTCCGATGCCCTCCAGAAGATCCACAGCATCCAGCTCAATGTCGTCTGTATCCTTCATGAAGCTGTCGTCCAGATCATCATCGTCCAGTACCAGCGGATCCTCTGCCAGAATATTATCATCGATGACCGGAACAACATCAATATGCTTTTCCTCCAGGAAATTGTAAATCTGTTCCATCTGCTCCGGACCCAGATTATCTCCTGCAAAGAAATCGTTGATCTCCGTTACATCCAATGCATTATGCTTCGTTTTGGCAACTTCTACCAGCTTTTTCAGCTTTTCTAAAAAATTGTCTTTTTCCACAGTAGTTTCCTTTCAGTTCAAAGGTTTCATGAAACCTACACAACTAATCATTATATAACAGCAGACGCCAGATTTCAACACATTTCTGTTGAATTTTTATCGGCATATTTCCAGGCGCCGGCGGAGGTTCTCCACAAAAACCTCCGTTTTCGTCCCTCCAAATTCTCCGTCCAGCACCCAGTCCACAGGCTCCTGTGCCTGAAAACGAATGGACGGCGTTTTGAACTTATATACCAGTTCATTCTCCCGCTCATCCCGCAGAAACAGACCGGATACAATATTGCTGAACTCCAGCGGGGTCTTCGGCATACGAATCAGCAGCACCTCAAACAGCCCGTCGTCCAGGGCGACTTTCTGATTCACCAGCCCCTTAAAGCCGCCCACGCTGATGGTATTTGTCACCATGCCGAAGATAAACTCGCCCTCTGCCTGTCCGCCCTCCCAGGCCACCGACATGGGGTAGGACTTGATGGAAGCAAGGCTGCGGACGCCTTCCAGCATATATGCCTGATGGCCCAGGACGTTCTTCTTGTCCTGAGGCGTCAGATAAGAAACCTCTGTAAACGCACCGAAGCCCGCCACATAAGCAAAATACCGCTCCCCGCAGAAGCTTCCGATGTCAACAGCATGCGGCTCTCCCTCCGCCGCCGCCTTTGCCGCCGGAAGAATCTGCCTGGGGATCTGCAGGCTGGCGGCAAAGTCATTGGTGGAGCCGGAGGGAATATATCCCAGCGGCACCGGCTTTGGCAGCTCCATAATTCCCCACAGCACCTCGTTCAGCGTTCCGTCTCCGCCGCTGCAGACGATCCTGTCCATTTTGGCCCCGTACCTGACCACTGCATCCCGGGCATCCTCAGCGCCCTGGGTAACATAAGCCTGCACCTGATAGCCTTCCCTTGTAAAAAGGTCAAGAACGTCCAGGAGCTTCGGCCGCAGCCGTCCTGTCCCTGATTTTGGATTGATGATCAGGAGCATGCGTTTTTTTCTCGCCATAACTCAAAACCTGCCTCTCTTTCATTATCCTCATTTTATCAGCTTTGTATACGCGCCAAATGCATTGGGCAGGGCGTAAACCTGCTTCAGCTGCTGTTTCCCGGCCGCGGTGCAGTCTCCCGGCAGGCCCCCGGACAGCCGCACATAATAGCCCTTCATCCTCCACTCCACATGGGAAAAGATATGCTTCGCCTCCGGAAGCGGCGTAATCTCCGTCACATCTCCCTCCGAAAAGCCGAATGCCTCTGCCAGCTGATCCTGCTTTAAATATCCTTCTTTATTGGGGAGCTCATAAAGGGAGGCCAGAAGCCCTGTATCCGCTCTCCGGTAAATAGCCACCTGTCCGCCGCACTCTAAAATACAGACAGTCCGTTCCTCTATCCTGCGCTTCTTCGGCGGTGTTTTCACCGGAATCTGACCCAGCAGCTTCTGCTGTCTGGCCAGGCAAATCGAAAAAAACGGGCACTCTTTGCACTTCGGCTGTCCATTCGGCACACAGACAAGCGCCCCGACCTCGATCAGGCCCTGGTTGAAGCTGCTGGCCTGATCCGCCGGCATGGTCTGTCTTAATGCGTCCTCCATCCGTCTCTTTGTGGATGCCTTCAGAATGTCCTCACGGCTTGCAGCCACCCTGGATATCACCCGCAGCACGTTGCCGTCGACCGCCGGCACCGGCCTTCCAAAGGCAATGGAGGAAATGGCGCCTGCCGTATAGCTGCCGATTCCCGGAAGGCTTAAAAGCTCGCTGTACTCCGATGGCATGCGCCCTCCGTACCGGCTCATCACAAGCCCTGCAGCCTTCTTTAAGTTCCTGGCCCTGTTGTAATACCCCAGTCCCTCCCACAGCTTCATCAGCCTGTCGTCAGGTACCTCCGCCAGCGCCTGCACATCCGGAAGAGCCTCCATAAACCGCTCAAAATACGGCTTAACCGCCTCTACCCTGGTCTGCTGGAGCATAATCTCCGAGATCCACACACGGTAGGGCTGCGGATCCTCCCTCCACGGAAGAACCCTGGCGTGGCTGCCGTACCATGCAAGCAGAGGGCGGTTCATGGCCCGCAGCCTGTCCGGAAGAGACAGCCCGTCTGTCTTCGTCTCCGCCAGCTGGAGCTGTCCGTAGGTTCTTCTGATCTCCAGCAGCGCATCGTTCTGTTCTTTATACATATCCATAAATTCCGCGTACCGACACCTCGCCGGACATCACTGTATTTACCTGTCCGTCCGCCGTCTCCACCAAAAGCTGACCCTCCCGGTCAACTCCGCGGGAAACGCCGGTCCACTCTCCCTCCCGGGCCAGAACCAGCACCTGCCGTCCGCGGTTTACCAGTCTTTCGTTATACTCCTCCTGAAGAAGGCCAAAATCCAGCGTCTTCAGAAATATATCATAATAATGCTCCCAGGCCTTCAGAATCTCCTTCACAAGCACAGCACGCTTTACCGGCCGTCCCAGCTCAAGAAACAGCGAGGTGGCTGATCCGGCAAGCTCCACAGGGAAGCTGCCGGTATTGGCATTGATGCCGATCCCCACCACCACATGGCGGATATGATCGTCCTCCGTGCTCATCTCCGTCAGAATTCCGCACAGCTTTTTTCCGTTCAGCACAATATCATTGGGCCACTTGATCATGCAGTCCGCTCCGCACAGGCTGCGGATCCCCCGCTCCACCGCCATCGCCGCCACAAGAGTCAGCATCGACGCGTGAGCCGGTTCAAAATCCGGCCGCAAAAGGAAGCTCATCCAGATCCCCTCTCCCTTCGGAGATTCCCAGGATCTGCCGCGCCGCCCCTTTCCGGCAGTCTGCTTTGCCGCCAGCACCAGCGTGCCCTCCGGCGCGCCGTCCTCCGCCAATTTTCTGACTTCATTGTTGGTGGAATCCACCTCGTCGAGAACTGAAATCCTGCGGCCCAGCCACTCTGTGTCCAGTATGGACCGAAGCTCCGCCTCAGTCAGCGCATCCCCGCTTTCCGCCAGGCGGTAGCCCTTGTTGCGGACCGCCTCAATCTCATATCCGTCCTCCTTAAGCTGGCAGATACATTTCCACACAGCTGTTCTGGATACTCCAAGGCTGCCGCAGAGTTCCTGTCCTGACACGTAGCCTCCGGCCTCCTTAAGACGTCTTAAAATCTCTGATTTCAATGAACTACCTCCAAATACCAACGGCGCTCAGCGCCCCGATGACAAACAAAAGCACGGCAGCCGCCAGAAGCGATATGGCTCCAGCCCTTTTCTTCCTGTCTCTGCCGCCGCTTTTCATCCGGCACCAGCCGTTGACGCAGTTAAGCAGAGCCGCCAGCCAGAAAATCACCGGAAACAGGAACTGGTTTCCTGAAGGATTTACAAATGCCAGCACCGCGCAGATCACCACCAGAATTCCCACCGCAATGTGCAGGACGTCCAGCATCATGGCCGTATTCCGCGGATTTTTCTTTTTATCCTGAGCATACATCATGATATGTCTCCAAGGGTTGCAGCCATCACAGCCTTAATGGTGTGCATACGATTTTCCGCCTCGTCAAATACCTTAGAAAACGGAGCTTCAAACACCTCGTCGGTCACTTCCATGTCAGCGATTCCGAAGCGCTCTCCCATCTCTTTTCCGATCTTTGTCTTCAAATCGTGGAAGGCCGGCAGACAGTGCAGGAATATAGCCTTGTCTCCCGCCTGCTTCATCACATCCATGGTTACCTTATACGGGCTTAAATCCTGAATCCGCTCCGCCCATACCTCATCCGGCTCTCCCATAGACACCCACACGTCGGTACAGATGACGTCCGCTCCCTTCACTCCTTCCTCCACGTTCTCCGTCAGGGTAATGGAGGAGCCTGACGCAGCGGCATACCCCTGGCAGGTCTCCACCAGCTCCCGGTTCGGGAAATACTTTTTCGGAGCGCAGGCCACAAAATCAAGGCCCAGCTTGGAGCAGACGATCATCAGGGAATTGCCCATATTATAGCGGGCGTCTCCCATATAAACCAGCTTAAGGCCCTTCAGCCTTCCAAAATGCTCCCGCACCGTAAGCATGTCCGCCAGCATCTGAGTGGGATGATATTCGTTGGTCAGGCCGTTCCACACAGGCACTCCGGCATGCTTTGCCAGCTCCTCCACAATCTCCTGGCCGAAGCCGCGGTACTCGATGCCGTCATAGATCCGTCCGAGAACCCGGGCAGTATCCGCAATGCTCTCCTTCTTTCCGATCTGAGAGCTGGTCGGCTCCAGATATGTGGTTCCCATGCCAAGATCATGGGCCGCCACCTCAAAGGAGCATCTTGTTCTGGTGCTTGTCTTCTCAAAAATCAGTGCAACATTCCGTCCCCTGTAACAGTCCACCAAAACGCCGTCTTTTTTCTTTTGCTTGAAATCCGCCGCCAGATCCAGCAGATAAATGATCTCCTCCGGCGTAAAATCCTTCAAGGTCAAAAAGTTCCTTCCCTTCAGACTGATCATAATTGTTCCTCCTCTTCCCTATATTTTTCAGCACGAAAGAGAGCGATCACTCGCTCTCTTTGCAACGCCGTTGTCACAGTGTAATTGTATCAGTTTTCTCTGGCTACTTCCGCAATCGACTTCACCAGCCCTGCCATGTTCTGAATATCGGACGGGATAATGATCTTCGTGGCCTTTCCGTCCGCGGCCGCCATAAACGCCTCCAGGCTCTTAAGCTGAAGCACCTTCTCATCGGCTCCCGCCTCCTTTAAGAAACGCAGGCCGTCCGCATTGGCCTTCTGCACCTTCAATATGGCCTCCGCTTCACCCTCTGCCTCACGGATCCGCTTCTCCTTCTCCGCCTCCGCGTGAAGGATCGCCGCCTGCTTATCCGCCTCCGCGTCCAGAATCGCGGACTCCTTCTTTCCTTCCGCCACCAGGATCGTGGACTTCTTTTCGCCCTCCGCTCTCAGAATCGCCTCGCGGCGCTCACGCTCCGCCTTCATCTGCTTCTCCATGGCGTCCTGGATGGCTGCCGGCGGAATGATATTCTTTAACTCCACCCGGTTTACCTTGATGCCCCAGGGATCCGTAGCCACATCAAGAGAAGCCCGCATCTTCGTGTTAATGGTCTCTCTGGAGGTCAGCGTCTGATCCAGCTCCAGATCTCCGATAATGTTTCTGAGGGTTGTGGCCGTCAGATTTTCAATGGCCATAATCGGATTCTCCACGCCGTAGGCGAACAGCTTCGGATCCGTAATCTGGAAAAATACAACCGTATCAATCCTCATGGTTACGTTATCCTTGGTAATCACCGGCTGCGGCGCGAAATCCACAACCTGCTCCTTCAGAATCACCCGCTTTGCCACCCGGTCAACAAAAGGAACAAGAAAATGGATGCCGACGGACCAGGTTCCAAGATAGGCTCCCAGCCGTTCCACAACCAGCGCCTGTGCCTGCGGTACAATCCTGATGCAGGTCGCCAGCAGAATCAAAATGATAAGAATCAGCGCCAAAAAGATAATCAATCCCATATTATTTATCCTCCTTTGATGTTGTTACAATCAGCTTCACGCCCTGGATACTGCTTACGCGGACCATGGCGCCTGCCGGATAGGTCTCATCATCGTCAGCTGCCCTCGCCGTCCACTCCTGGCCGTTGATCACGGCTGTGCCGGTTTCCTGCCGGTTGTCGATCTTCTCCGTCACCCGGGCCTCCCTGCCAACCAGACTGTCCGCATTCGTCTTCACCGTACTGCTGTTGATGTACTTTGAGGCAAACGGTCTGGTAAGGAATAAAAGAAGGAAGGACATCACCACAAAAGCGCCCAGCTGAATCTCCAGCGGCACGCCGAATAAGGACAGCAGGAAAGCCACAAAGGCGCCTCCCGCAAACCATATGGTGGTCAGGGCCATGGTCGCTGCCTCAATTCCCACCAGTATTACAAATCCAATCAGCCAGTAAATGGAAATCATACCCCATCCTCCTTTTCTATATATTTTCTATGATACTATATTTTCAGAATTTTCTCAATCATAAATCCATATTGTCCTACTTAATTTTTTCTGAACTCTCTGTAAACATTACGTAAAGCCTGTGTTCCTCCGCTGCCTGGCCGCCTCGAACATGAGAACGGAGGCCGCCACCGCCGCGTTGAGGGATTCTACCTTCCCCTTCATGGGGATCCGGACAAGCCTGTCCGCAAGGGCGGCCGCCTCTTCGCTCAGGCCGTTTCCTTCATTTCCAATGAGGAATCCGCTGGCTCCCAGGTACGTCTCCCTGTCGTAGGAATTCGTTCCGTCCAGATGGGCGGCATAAAGGCTGATCCCCTGTTTTTTCAGGATTTTCAGGGTTCCGCACAGATCCTCCGCGTAGAAGAAGGGCATCCGCAGGACAGAGCCCATGGTGGACCGTATGACCTTCGGACTGTAAATATCCGCCGTGGCGGAATCCATCAGGATTCCCGTCACCCCGGCGCCCTCCCCGGCCCTTAAAATGGTTCCCAGATTTCCCGGATCCTGCAGCCGCTCCAGAATCATCAAAAGCGGCTGTTCCCCGTCTTCTGCGGCGGTCACCTGCTGCAGCGAATAATGCTGCTGCCTGACCAGCGCCAGAATTCCCTGGGGCGTCTGTGTGTCAGAAAAAGTACGGAATACCTCGTCCGATACAGTCTCCACCGAGGAAGCTTTCTCCGCTATCCCCCTGCAGGCAGGATTTTTGCTGAAGCTCTCGGAAATGTAGAGAGCCCGGAGCTGCTCCCCGGGAATCTCCTGGCACATCCGGAGCCCCTCCGCCACGAATAAATCCTCTTCGCGGCGGAATTTTGCCTTTTTCACAAGGGCATTGACGTATTTTATCTGTTTGTTTGCTGTACTTGTTATCACGATGTTATCCCCTTACTCTGATCTTCTGCCGTGACGATACCGGCCAGATCCTCCATCCAGATCCGCTTTGCCGCATCGCTGGGCATCCGCAGATCCCCTCTCGGCGATACCGCCACGCTTCCCACCTTCGGGCCGTCCGGCAGGCAGGAGCGCTTGAACTGCTGCGCAAAGAAACGCTGGTAAAATACGTTGAGCCACTTATAAATGGTATCCTGATCATATTCTCCCTCAAATGCCAGCAGAGCCATCCGGTAAATCTTGGAAGGCATATAGCCGAACCGGAGCACGTAATACAGGAAGAAGTCGTGAAGCTCATAGGGACCCACCAGATCCTCTGTTTTCTGAGCTATCACGCCGTTCTCCGGCGGGAGCAGCTCAGGACTTACCGGCGTGTCAAGCACATCCAGCAGCGCCTGCTTTAAGCCGTCCTCCCCGCAGGTCTCCGCGTAATACTGCACCAGATAGCGCACCAGCGTCTTCGGCACAGAGGCATTGACTCCGTACATGGACATATGATCGCCGTTGTATGTGGCCCAGCCCAGCGCCAGCTCCGACATGTCGCCCGTTCCGATGACAAGGCCGCCCACCTGGTTTGCCACATCCATCAGCACCTGCGTCCTCTCTCTGGCCTGGGCGTTTTCATAGGTCACATCATGACAGCTCTCGCTGTGTCCGATATCCGCAAAATGGCTCATGACAGAATTGCGGATATCCACCTCCCTTAAGGAGGTGCCAAGAGCCTCCGCCATACGGCAGGCATTCTGGTAGGTACGGTCCGTTGTGCCGAAGCAGGGCATGGTCACCGTATGAATCCTGCTTCTGGCAATCCCCAGCATATCAAAGGCGCGGACCGTCACCAAAAGCGCCAGCGAGGAATCAAGGCCGCCGGAAAGGCCGATCACAGCATTCCCCGCGCCGGTGTGCTCCAGCCGCTTCTTCAGGCCCATGGCCTGAATCGTAAAGATCTCCTCGCATCTTCTGCTTCGCTCCGAAGGATCCTTCGGAACGAAGGGACTTCCGTCTATAGGACGGTAAAGCAGGCCGCTCTGGCGCAGCACCATATAGGAGGTGTCCAGAGAAAAATCCACCGTAATATAATCCACAGGCGAAGCGGCCGGATGTGTGTTGGTCCGTCTTCTCTCCAGGGAAATCCGGTCCAGATCCAGATCCGCATAGGTGATGCCCGGGCAGAAGCGATTCGACTCTGCCAGCAGAGTTCCGTTTTCCGCGATCAGATTATGGCCGCCGAACACCAGATCCTGGGTGGACTCTCCCTCTCCCGCGCTGGCATAGACGTATCCGCATATCAGCCGGGCGGACTGGCCGCCTACCAGCTCCCTGCGGTAAACGTCCTTTCCCACGGCCTCATCGCTGGCGGAGCAGTTGACAATCACCGTGGCTCCCGCCATCACATGGCTGACGCTGGGCGGACAGGGAACCCACAGATCCTCGCAGATCTCCGCTGCCACCGTCAGCTCCGGGTACTCTGTGCAGCGCAGAAGAATCTTTGTGCCGATGGGCACCATACGGCCGTGCCACTCGCAGATCTCCGCAGATGCCATGCCCTCCTCAAAATACCGCTGCTCATAAAATTCTCCGTAGTTGGGAAGGTTTGTCTTTGGGATCACAGCAAGGAGCCGTCCGTTGCTGATGGCTGCGGCCGCATTGAACAGCCGTCCTCCGTAGAGCCAGGGAGTTCCCACAATCACCAGCATGGAACGCCCCCTCGTAAAGCTAACAAGCTCCTCCAGCTGCCGGTCCGCCTGACGTATCAGCACGTCCTGGAGAAATAAATCGTTGCAGGTATAGGCGGTAAGGCAGAGCTCCGGAAATACCATCAGCCCCGCTCCCTCCTGCTCGCCTTCTTCTATCATTCTGCAGATTTCCCGGCAGTTGTGCACCGGATCTGCTACCTTTCCCTTTGGGGTCGCCGCCGCCGCGCGAAAATAGCCGTCTCTCATCCTTATCCGCTCCTTCCTGAACAGTTACTGTTGGAATTATATCACGACATGACTAAAAAAGAAAGGGCGCATTCCTGTTTACATTTTCTCCTTATTTTTGTACAATAGCATGGTATTTATCACAGTCTGAAGCAAAAAGGAGACCGTTTTATGAATGAATTTTCAAGAACCGAGCTTTTGATCGGAGCAGAAGGCATGAGGAAGCTGGCAGGACTTTCCGTGGCCGTATTCGGCGCAGGCGGCGTCGGCTCGCACTGCATCGAAGCCCTGGCCCGCTGCGGCATCGGCCGTCTGGTCCTGGTGGACAGCGACACAGTCTCCCTTACCAACATAAACCGGCAGAGCATCGCCCTTCACAGCACCATCGGCCAGCCAAAGACTCAGGTTATGAAGGCCCGGATCCGGGACATCAATCCACGCGCCCAGGTGCAGACCTTCGAGACCTTTGTGCTGCCTGACAGCCTGCCAGGCCTTTTAGAGGCCGCAGGCCATATCGACTACATCATCGACGCCATTGACACCGTATCCGCCAAGCTGGCGCTTGCAGAGTACGCAGACAAAACCGGCGTCCCCCTGATCTCCTCCATGGGCACCGGAAACAAGCTCCACGCCGAGCTGTTCGAGATTGCCGACATATCAAAAACCTCCGTATGCCCCTTATGCCGGGTCATGCGGAGGGAATTGAAAAAGCGCGGGATAACCCGTCTGAAGGTGCTTTATTCCAGAGAGCAGCCTCTGCCGCCGGCAGCAGAGCCGGAGGAATCCTCCGGAAAGCGTTCCGTCCCTGGCAGCATTTCCTTCGTTCCTCCGGTGGCCGGCCTTCTGATCGCCGGAGAAGCCATCCGGGAGCTTTTAAAGCTTTGATTACTCGTAGCGCAGCGCCTCAATAGGATCCTTCTGCGCCGCCTTGGAGGCCGGGTACAGTCCGAAGAACACACCGACCATGGCGGAAAAGCCCACGGCCAGCACCACCACGGAGGGCCGCACCACGGCTCTTACGTTGAAAATAAGGCTGCCCGCGGTTACCAGGCTTACTCCCAGAAGGACTCCAATCACGCCGCCGCAGGCGGACAGAATCGCCGATTCCGTCAAAAACTGAATCTTGATGTCCCTGGTTCTTGCTCCCAGGCTTTTGCGGATTCCGATTTCTCTTGTCCGCTCCGTTACGGATACCAGCATGATATTCATAATGCCGATTCCGCCGACCAGCAGGGAAATCGCCGCAATGCCGCCCACTGCCGCCGACAGGCCGCCCATGGTTTTGTCCACCATGGCCATCTCGCTCTGAGCCGTCTCCATGTAGATATCCTCCGGATTTCTTCCCTTCATCCTGGCCACGTACGCCTTTAACCGGCCGAAGAAATCATCCAGATCCACGTCCTCCCTGGCAAATACGCGAATAGAATAAAAATAATCGTTGGGCCATACCAGGATCGTGTACGGAACAAAAGCGCTTCCGCCGGTGCTGCCACCCATAAGCATGGCCTGCAGCGGAGAAACCTTCTTTCTGTAGATGCCGATCACCGTATAGTCCTCCGTACTGCCGTATATCGTGGTGCGGAAGCTCTTTCCCACGGCATTTTCCATGCCGAACAGCTGCCTTGCGCTGTCGGTATCCATCACCACGCACCTTCTGCGTCCTTTGATGTCCGACTCGTTGAAATACCTGCCGTAAACCATATTTACCGGCTGCACATCCTGGTAGTTGTAATCGATTCCGCTGTAGTTGAATTTTACCTTTGTGCGGCCATAAACCGCGTCTGAGCTGGCGCCTCCGTCCGTGTTGATGTACGAGATCTCATCGCCGAAATTCTCATTGATCCGCGCCATATCGTCCAGGTTGAAATAATCGCTCTGGCGGACGTCGTCCAGCCAGTAGGCCACGGATATATATGCCTGAGTCAGACCCACATCCTTGTACAGATCTGCGAATACCGCCCTCATGGTGTCGCCGATAGACACAATGGAAATCACGGAGCCGATACCGATGATAATGCCGAGCATGGTCAGAAACGACCTCATTTTATTGATTCTGATGGCGGAAAACGCCATCTTCATATTCTCAATCAGCATATCAGCCCTCCTTCGGCTCAAAATCCGTATTCCGCTCCAGCCGTCTGCAGATCTCCGGCTCATGGGGATCGTTTGGCTCATCGCTGATAATCTCCCCGTCCCGGAACCGGATGATGCGCTCCGTGAAGGCGGCGACCTCCTCCTCATGGGTAACCAGAACCACCGTAGCCCCGTCTCTGTGAAGCTGGCCAAACAGCTCCATGATCTCCACAGAGGCCGCCGTGTCCAGATTGCCCGTAGGCTCATCCGCCAGCAGAAGCGGCGGATCGTTGGCCAGGGCCCTGGCAATCGCCACCCGCTGCCGCTGTCCGCCGGACAGCTCATTTGGCTGATGATGGATTCTTTTTCCCAGCCCCACCCGTCTTAACAGCTCCTCCGCCTTCTTTTCCCTTTCCCGCCTGCTGATATGGGCATAGGTCATGGGAAGCTCCACATTGCCCAGAGCCGACATCCTAGATATCAGGTTAAAGGACTGGAACACAAAGCCGATCTTTTTGTTCCGGATGTAGGAAAGCTCGTCGGAGCTCATCCCTGCCACATCCGTGCCGTCCAGGTAATAATGGCCCAGAGAGGGCCGGTCCAGACAGCCTAAAATGTTCATCAGCGTGGATTTTCCTGAACCGGACTGGCCCATAACGGCCACAAACTCCCCGCGTCTGATGGTTAAGTTTACCCGCTTCAGTCCCAGAACCTTCAGCGCTCCCGTATCATAGACCTTAGCCAGATCCTCCATACGGATCAATTCCTCGTTCATGTGTGCGCCTCCTTTACATGGACGGCACTGCCAGCACCGGCGTGCCCTCCTCCATGGAGGGATCCGGAGCCACAATGTACTCCAGGCCCTCTGTCAGCGCCTCGCCGGACACCTCTATAAGCGTATCGCCCTCCACTCCGGTTTCCACGGGAATTCGCTTAAACAGGCCGTTTTCCGCCACCGCCAGGCAGGACTGTCCGTCCGCATCAATCACCGCTGAAGCCGGAACCGCCCAGACGTTTTCCGCCCTGTTTAAAATAATCCTGGCTCTTGCGGTGATGCCTGCGATCAGCTTTGTATCCTGGCCCTGAATCTGGATTGTGGTCGGAACCACCCGCTCCGTGGAGCCGCCGCCCTTTTCTTCTCCCGTGGGAGATATGGCCGTAACCACGCCGGTTTCCGTCTCTCCGTCCAGAATATCCGCCGTGATTTCCGCAGTCTGCCCCAGCTTCACCTTGCCGATGGTATACTCGCTGACACTGATTTTCATCTCCAGCTGCTCCAGGTTGTCAATGACAAACAGCGGCTTGTCATTATCCACCGTGTCGGCAAACCGGCCTACTCTGGAATTCACCCGGACCACTGTGCCTGCGATGGGCGTCGTTACCTCCGTGTCCTTTAACTGCTCCGTTTTCTGTTCCAGGGCAAATCTGGCGTTCTCCACCCGCAGGCTGTAGGACCTGGCCGCCACCGGCCTTCCGTTCTCCAGCTCATAGGAGGCCGCATGGCGCTTCGCCTCCGCCAGGGCATTCTGCGCCGCCTCCATCTCTACCTGGGATATGTCGCCGCCGGAATAAAGCAGCGCCTTCCTGTCATGATCCTTCTGGGCCGTGCCAAGATCCTGAACTGCCTTTGCATAGCCGTTCTCCGCCTCCTTCTGGGCCTCCTCAAGGTTTGCCACAGCCAGCTCCCAGTCGTTCCGGGCGATCTCCACCTCTTTCTGCACGTCCGCGGGATCCAGTCTGGCCAGAACCTGCCCGGCCTCCACATGATCTCCCTCCTTCACGGTCAGATCCGTAATTTTTGCATGGAGCCTGGACACCACCTCCGCGCTGTCCGTTCCGGAAACAGGCCCGTTAATAGAAAGGATCTCCTCCACCGTTCCCCGGGAAAGAGGCTGGGTATTCACCGGAATTCCGCCTCCGCCGCCGGTAAAAAACATCCGGAACAGACCAAAAGCCGCCAGGACGGCCACTGCCGCCGTAAGGATCTTCCGTCTTTTGCTCCACGGCTTTTTCTCCCGTTTCTTTTTTTCCTTTTTCCCGCCGTCCGGCGTCTCCGACATCAGCGATGCCAGCTCCTGATCATATTCCTGATCTGTCATTGAAGCTCCTTTCCATCAATAGCGGCTTTTCTGACCTGCATTTTCTTCCAGTCCTCTCCAGACAAAATCCGGCACCTGATCCCAGGCCGCCGGGACTGAAAACGAATACGCTCCGTCCCATTCTCCGCCTTCCCTGATCCGCGGTATAATATCCAGCTGCGTGCCGAGAAACAGCTGATTATAATGGCTCATTCCCGGAATTCCCATCACCCGCTTCATCTGCTCCAGCTGCTGCGGATCCGTAATGACCATCTCCGTGGTGCTTCCGTCGTCCCCATACCAGTATACATCGATATCCATAACAGCCTTGTTATCATAATAGCTGCCCGCCTTGATCTGATACTGAGAAAGCAGCCGGATGGTTTCCTCAAACGACGGATATACGGGATAATAACCGCTCTCCTCAAACATACCATAGTATCCCGCTTTCCGGTATTGGTTATAGGTATAATCCTCCATGTTTTTCGTGTCCAGCACTCTTTTCCACCGCATGCCCGCCACGTCTGAATCTGTAGTGAAACGGATCAGCCCCACCGGAAGCTCCTGCTCCATCCTGGAAATGGTCAGGCCGGAAAATTCCCTCTTGTACGTTTCCAGAAGCTCTGATTTCGCCTCCGGCTCCAGCAGATTCAGGCAGACCTCCGTATCGGCTCCGTCTCCGCCGCGCCAGCGCACATCGCAGACAGACTCCGCCGTTCTTGTCAGAAGCGGAAACGTCGCGTTCTGATAATTTCTGTCCTGATACAGGGTCTCAAGAAGCTCATAGCATTTCTCCACATTCAGGCTGTATCTGCGGCTTACCTGGCGCCCGCTCTTCAGCGTATAGCGGACGATAAAATATGTTTGCAGGCTGGGCGGCTCTTCCTCCCGTCCCACAGACGTCTCCGCCTGCACCAGCTCAGTATTTGTCTCCTCGATCCCTGCGGCGGCAATATTCAGCACCGTCTCAAGCTCCTCAGCGGACGACAGGCTCATGGTATAAAGCGGCCGGCATTCCTTTGGAGTTTCCCAGATATAGGTTCCGTCCTTTTCCTCCTTTGTGTATCCATAATCCACCCAGTCGCTGGCACGCACAAACTCCACCGCCGCAGACTTCACCTTTCCTGCGGCCGGCAGATACTCGTCATAGCCCAGCATATCGTACCGGAAAATAAAGAATACCGCCAGCGCCGCCACGACGCAGCCCACAAGCTGCTTCGGGTGGGCAAACAGCCTTCTGAAATCAAAGTGATAAATAGCCTCCACCGTACAATGGGAAATCACGGCGCCGCACAGGATTCCGAATACCGACCAGCCCGTGGACTCCATCATATCCCAGAATACGGCTGCCATTCCCAAAGAAGAAAGCATCACAATGACCAGCCGGATCACCGGCTTTGTAACCGCAAAGGACATAGCCTTTCCAGCTGCCTCCGACGGCCTCTTCCTGTAAAGGACGCAGGACAGTACCGCCAGCGCCGCCGAGATAATCAGCGCTGCCGCCACGGAAAGCGCCATGGGATCTCCATCCATATAGCGGCTGGTCTGCACAAAATATTCAACCACCGGGGACATGCGGATTCCAAGCTCCGCAAGCCAGCTTCTGTTGTCCCACACAGCCGTATGGAAAAACAGCTGGAAATAATTTTCTGACAAAGCTGTGATCATGGGCACTACCGCGGAAAACACCACGCATCCAAGAAAGGCCACAACCATATTTCCCGTCATCATCACCGCGGTCACCACAGTGGTATACATCAGAATAAAATACGTCAGATGAAGGCCGCAGGCCGCCACAGCCACCGGCCAGATCTGATTTTTGTCCGCCCCGTAGCCCACTGCCACTGCCGCCGCTGCCGCCATGGCAATCACATAGGGAATCGCAAGAATCAGAATTCCATCCACAAAATTAACCGCAAACAGCTTTTCCCGGCGCACGGGAATGCTGTGGTAAAAATCCACCTTGCTCCTGGAATTCAGCCAGGAAAAACTGCTGATGCCGCAGATCAGCGCCGCAATCGTCATCAGAAACGCCGTCATCCCATTTTCAAAGGACAGCCACTCCGCCATGCTGCGGGTGTAATAGCCAAGTCCAATTTCCATCGTCTGAGCATGGCTGATATCCCGTGCAGCTATAGCCGCGGATACCGGATATGCAAAAAAGCTTCCCAGACCAATCAGCGCCAGAGCCCAGATTCTCTGCATCAGATCCTTTTTCATCAACTTAAAAAATAAGTTTTTTGATGTCATATCCCGCCACCTCCGTTTCACTGATAAATATCTCCTCCAGGGACAGCGGAATCGTCTCGTAAAAGACAGGCTCCGCATTCTGCATAACAAACTCCACCCTGCTTAAATCGCCGCGGACCGTCAGGGTCAGAAGCTTTCCTCTCCGCTCCGTCTTCAGAAGCTCTACCCCGACAAGGTCCTCCGGCTTCATGCCGGGACGCAGCACGCACTGCACCTTGTGGATGTTCATCTTCATCTCATCCAGGTCCTTGCTGAGAAGAATGCCGCCCTTGTGGAGCAGCCCCACATGATCGCAGATATCCTCCAGCTCCCGCAGGTTGTGGGAGGCGATAATAGGAGTCAGCTGGCGCTCCTCCATGTCGCTGGCAAAAATACTCTTTACCGCCTGGCGCATCACCGGATCCAGACCGTCGAAGGTCTCGTCGCAGAACAGGTAATCCGTACCGGCGCAGATTCCGCAGATAACGGCGAGCTGCTTTTTCATGCCCTTGGAAAAGGTGTTGATCTTCCGCTTTTCATCCAGTCCGAAATCCTTCATCAGCCGGTGGAACCGCGTCTCGTCATACGCCGGATACACCAGCTTATAGTAAGACATCATGTCAGCAGGCACGGCGTTTCCAAAGAAATACTGATCATCGGATATATAGAAAAATTTCTTTTTTACGCTCTCATTTTCAAATACGGACACTCCGTCCACCTCGATGACTCCCTCATCCGGACGCAGCACGCCCGCTGCCATCCGCAGAAACGTGCTCTTCCCGGCTCCGTTTGTTCCAATCAGCCCAAAAACGCTGCCGGAACGGATGGTCGCGTTGATATGGTCAGCCGCAAGAATGCTGCCAAAATACTTTGTCAGATTTACTGCTTCTATCATACGTTTTCTCCTTCCCCATTATTTTCTGCAGGCTCCCGGACTCCGGCCTGATCTCTGGTACAGGAAAGATACCCCCCCTCTGCCATCCTGACAAATTCCTCGCAGGAAATCTCCAGACCTGCCGCCTCCTTTGCCAGACCGGCCATACGTCCGGCCAGCTCCTCCCGTTTTGCCTCCCTGATGCGTCTGATGCTTCCCACAAAGCTCCCCCGCCCCTTCACCATATAGATGAAGCCGCGGCGCTCCAGCTCTCCGTAGGCACGCTGAATCGTGTTTGGATTGATGGAAAGCTCCATGGCAAGGCTCCGTACTGACGGCATCTGTCCATCTTCTTCCAGAATTCCATGCAGCATCAGATCCTGCAGTTTTTCCGCCACCTGTTCATAAATCGGGCGGCTGTCTTTGTAATCCAGCAGAATCATGGATTTCCTCCCCTCTCTGTCTTCAAAGCTTACTAAGTGTATTATGTTCATTAGTACACTTATATCATGAAAAAACCAGAACGTCAAGCAGGTTCTGGTTTTTTCTGTTATCTTTTATCGATTGTCAATGGATGCGATATCGATCAGCGTCAGCTCCCGGGCCCGGTTCTCCAGGCTGGTCGCCAGCGCGCCTGCGGTATCCAGGCTGGTAAGCACATGAACGCCTGTTTCAATGGCATTGCGGCGGATAATAAAGCCGTCATGGCTCTTATTTGCGCCCTGCTGGGGGATATCGATGATCAGGTCGATCTCATGTCCCAGAATCAGATCCAGGATGTTCGGAGACTCC
This sequence comes from Eubacteriales bacterium, assembly GCA_030524245.1. Classification (GTDB taxonomy): domain Bacteria; phylum Bacillota; class Clostridia; order Lachnospirales; family Lachnospiraceae; genus Brotaphodocola. The sequence goes on along the minus strand of JAUNGW010000002.1, from coordinate 21,020 downwards.
TGTTCGATCTTGCGGACAGTCAGCGCCTTCACGCCGCGGTCATTTAACACTCTGGCCGTTCCCCGCGTGGCAAAAATACGGTAGCCCACATTCTGGAACCGGCGGGCGATCTCCACCACATTCTCATGCTCCGTCTCACGGACGGATATGATCATGTTCTTATGCTTCGGCAGCTTGATTCCCGCTCCCTCAAAGGCCTTATAGAGGGCCTCATTGAAGGTTTTCGCAATGCCCAGGCACTCGCCGGTGGACTTCATCTCCGGTCCCAGGCTGATATCGGCGCCGCGGATCTTTTCAAAGGAGAACACCGGCATCTTGATGGCGATATAGTCGGCCTTTTTCTGCAGTCCCGGAGTGTAGCCCAGCTCCCGCAGGGTGTGGCCGCAGATCACCTTTGTCGCCAGCGGCACAATGGGAATGCCGGTTACCTTGCTGATGTAGGGCACGGTTCTGGAGGATCTGGGATTCACCTCAATAATATATACGTCCTCTCCTGTCACGATAAACTGGATATTGATCATGCCTTTTACATGAAGGGCACGGGCCAGCTTCTCCGTGTAGTCCACCAGCTTCGCCTCCACCGCGGGAGTGATGCTGGGCGCCGGATATACGGAAATACTGTCTCCGGAATGAACGCCGGTCCGCTCTATATGCTCCATAATTCCGGGAATCAGGATGTCCTGTCCGTCGCAGACAGCGTCCACCTCAATTTCCTTGCCCACAATGTACTTATCCACCAGAATCGGATGATCCTGGGCAATCATGTTGATGATGCCGATGAATTCATCGATGTCATGGTCGTTTATGCAGATCTGCATGCCCTGTCCGCCCAGCACGTAGGAGGGGCGCACAAGTACCGGATAGCCCAGCTCATTTGCAGCCTTCTTCGCTTCCTCAGCCGTAAATACGGTGTGTCCTGCCGGCCTGGGAATACTGCATTTTTCCAGAATTTCGTCAAACAGCTCTCTGTCCTCAGCTGCGTCCACGTCCTCGGCCGCCGTTCCAAGAATCGGTACGCCCATCTTCATCAGGGCCTCCGTCAGCTTGATGGCCGTCTGTCCTCCAAACTGCACCACGGCGCCGTCCGGCTTCTCCACATCCACGATGCTCTCCACGTCCTCTGCCGTCAGCGGCTCAAAATACAGCTTGTCCGCAATATCAAAGTCCGTGCTGACCGTCTCCGGGTTATTGTTGATGATGATCGTCTCATAGCCTTCCTTCTCAAAGGCCCAGGTGCTGTGTACGGAGCAGAAGTCAAACTCAATTCCCTGGCCGATCCGGATAGGGCCGGAGCCAAGAACAAGCACCTTTTTCTTCTTATGGCTGCTCTCCGCCTCGTTAATCCCGTCAAAGCAGGAATAATAATACGGCGTTTCCGCGGCGAACTCGGCGGCGCAGGTATCCACCATCTTGTAAGCGGCGCGGATACCATGCTCATAGCGCATGGCCTTAACCTCCGCCTGAGACAGACCGGTCAGCCGGGCAATCACATTATCCGGGAACTCGATCCGCTTCGCCTCTCTTAAAAGCTCCGGCGTCAGCGAACCCTTCTGCAGCGCCTGCTCCATCTCCACAAGAATGGACAGCTTATCGATAAACCACAGATCGATCTTTGTAATTTCGTGAATCTCCCCGTAGGATATGCCGCGGCGCAAAGCCTCGGCGATCACCCAGATCCGGCGGTCGTCCACTCTGGACAGCTGCAGCCTCAGCTCTTCATCCGTCAGGCCGGTAAAGTCGTAGGACTGCAGGCAGTCCACATGCTGCTCCAGGGAGCGGATGGCCTTCATCAAAGCCCCCTCAAAGTTTGTGCAGATGCTCATCACCTCTCCGGTGGCCTTCATCTGGGTGCCGAGGGTCCTCTTGGCGCTGATGAACTTATCGAAGGGCAGACGGGGCATTTTTACCACACAGTAATCCAGCATGGGTTCAAAGCTGGCATAGGTCTTTTTCGTCACCGCGTTCTTAATCTCGTCCAGGGTATAGCCCAGGGCGATCTTGGCCGCCACCTTGGCGATGGGATAGCCGGTGGCCTTGGAGGCCAGCGCGGAGGAACGGCTTACACGGGGATTTACCTCGATCACACAGTATTCAAAGCTTTCCGGATGAAGGGCGTACTGCACGTTGCAGCCGCCGGTGATGCCAAGCTCTGTGATAATATTTAAGGCGGAGGTGCGGAGCATCTGATACTCCTTGTCTCCCAGCGTCTGGGAGGGCGCCACAACGATGCTGTCTCCGGTGTGAACGCCGACCGGGTCAAGATTTTCCATGTTGCAGACGGTGATCACATTGCCGGCGCCGTCCCGCATAACCTCATACTCGATTTCCTTCCAGCCGGCAATGCAGCGCTCCACCAGAACCTGTCCCACACGGGAAAGACGCAGGCCGTTTTCCAGAATCTCCCGGCATTTCTCCGGGTTCTCCGCGATACCGCCGCCACTGCCGCCCAGAGTGTAGGCCGGCCGCAGAACCACCGGATAGCCGATCTTTTCCGCGATTCTCAGTCCGTCCTCCACAGACTCCACAATATCGGAGGGAGCCACCGGCTCTCCGATCTTTTCCATGGTTTCCTTGAACATCTCCCGGTCCTCTGCCTTTTTGATGGTCAGAGCGGTCGTTCCTATAAGACGGACATTGTTTTCCTTCAAAAAGCCGGCCTCCTCAAGCTCCATGGCAAGATTCAGGCCTGCCTGTCCGCCCAGGGTGGGCAGAATGCTGTCCGGCTTCTCCTTGCGGATCACCTGCTCCACCACCTCAACCGTCAGGGGCTCAATATAAACCCGGTCCGCAATGTCCTTATCCGTCATGATGGTGGCCGGATTGGAGTTTAAAAGCACAACCTCAATGCCCTCCTCCTTCAGGGAGCGGCAGGCCTGGGTTCCCGCATAGTCAAATTCCGCCGCCTGCCCGATAATAATCGGACCGGAGCCAAGAACAAGGACCTTTTTGATATCTGGATTCTTCGGCATTATTCATTCCCTCCCATCATCTTAATAAAACGGTCAAACAGGTAAGAGCTGTCCTGGGGACCGGGACAGGCCTCCGGGTGATACTGAACGGTGAAAATGTTCTTGCCTGTGTATTTCAGGCCCTCGTTTGTACCGTCATTGACATTGGTAAATGCCGGCACAGCCACGGACGGATCCAGGCTCTCCGGGTCCACAGCGTAGCCATGGTTCTGGGAGGATATGTACACCCGTCCCGTCTCCAGATCCTTCACCGGATGGTTGCCGCCGCGGTGGCCGTATTTCAGCTTGTAGGTGTCTGCGCCGGTGGCCAGGGCCATCAGCTGATGGCCGAGGCAGATGGCAAAAATGGGCCTGTCTGACTCGTACAGCCTGCGGATCTCCCGGATGATTTCCGTGTTCTCCTTGGGATCCCCCGGGCCGTTGGACAGCATGATGCCGTCCGGCCTGGACGCCAGAATTTCCTCCGCCGTGGTGTCACAGGGATAAACCGTCACCTGGCAGCCTCTTTTCGCCAGGGAACGGGCGATATTTCTCTTGGCTCCCAGATCAAGCAGGGCCACCCGCTTTCCGTTTCCCTCTCCCTCCGGCTCCAGCACATACTTTTCCCTGCAGGAGGTCTTTTTTACCACGCCTTCCACCTTGTATGCCTTCATGCGGCTGACCGGCTCTGCCAGATCCGTATACTCTCTGGTAGTAATCATGCCGTTCATGGTGCCTTTTTCTCTTAAAATTTTTGTGAGGGCTCTTGTGTCGATGCCGCAGATACCGGGAATATCATATTCTTCCAAGAAATGCTGAATCGTATCCTCGCTGCGGAAATTGCTGGGGATACGGGATAATTCACGTACAATGTAGCCGTCCGGCCACGGTCTTTCCGATTCCATGTCTTCACGGCAGATACCATAGTTGCCGATAAGGGGATAGGTCATCACCACTGCCTGTCCCGCATAGGAGGGATCCGTAAGAACCTCCAGATAGCCGGTCATGGATGTATTAAATACAATCTCGCTGACCACCTCACGGGTGGAACCGATACTGGTTCCTGCAAACACGGTGCCATCTTCCAGAATAAGAAATGCTTTCATTTGTGGGGTACCTTTCCTTTCTGATGCTCTGTCGCATTGCTGCTCATTGGGCATTCCGAATCAAAGCCCAAATTGATAAGATTATACATGATCTCCTTTTTATTTGCAAGCGGTTCCTTTTAATTTTTTTAATTTTAAACCGGCAGGACTGACACCCCCTGTTTCCCGCGGGGATATACTGATAATAATCAAACGCGACCGAGGATATTATGAGACAGCAGACAGACACGCGTTTTGCGAAAGCCGCCGAAGCCGGGGCCAGCGGCTTTCTCCAGATCAATGTGGTAAATATGGAAAATAATTTCCCCATTCAGGATGCCAGAATCACCATCACCGCCTCCGATGGCTCAAAAAAGCCCCTGGAGCAGGTTTCCACCAATCGTTCCGGGCAGACGGAGGAGATAGCCCTGGCGGCCCCTCCGGTCCAGTACAGCCTTGAGCCGGGGACGCCTCAGCCCTACGCAGAATACAGTCTGCAGATCACGGCGCCGGGCTTTCAGCCGGCGCAGATCGACGGCACGGAAATCCTGGCGGACGTCACAGCCATCCAGCCGGTCCGCCTGAAGCCGGAGGGCAGCGCCCCCGCAGCTCCGGAAACCATCGTGATCCCCAGCCACACGCTCTACGGCTCCTACCCGCCAAAAATCGCCGAGACAGAGATCCAGCCGGTCAACGAAAGCGGCGAAATTGTCCTGAGCCGGGTAGTTGTGCCCCAGACCATCGTGGTTCATGACGGGGCTCCTGCGGACAGCTCCGCCCCGGACTACTACGTGCCGTACCGGGATTACATCAAAAATGTGGCCTCCAGCGAAATTTACGCCACCTGGCCTCAGGCTTCCATCACCGCCAACGTGCTTGCCATCATGAGCTTCACCTTAAACCGGGTGTATACCGAGCACTACCGGAACCGCGGCTATGATTTCACCATCACCTCCTCCACAGCCTTTGACCACAAATGGATCTACGGGCGGAATATTTATGACAGCATCTCCGTGATTGTGGATGAAATTTTTGATAATTACTTATCCCGGCCGGACGTGCGCCAGCCGATTCTCACGCAGTACTGCGACGGCCGGAAGGTTCAGTGCCTGGAAAAGGGCTGGATGACGCAGTGGGGCTCCTGCTCCCTGGGAGAGCGGGGCTACAGCCCCATCGAGATTCTGCGGAATTTCTACGGAGACAGCATGTACATCAACACGGCGGAGGAGATTTCAGGCATCCCCGCCTCCTGGCCCGGATATAATCTGACCATCGGCTCCTCCGGACAGAAGGTGCAGCAGGCCCAGGAACAGCTGGACGTGATCGCCACCGTCTACACCGCCATTCCCCGGACCGCCGCAGACGGGGTGTACGGCCCGTCCACCGCCGCCTCTGTCTCCGCCTTTCAGTCTGTATTCGGGCTTCCTCAGACCGGTGTGACTGACTTCGCCACCTGGTACAAAATATCTCACATTTATGTGGCTGTGTCCGGCATAGGCGAGCTGAACGGGTAAGCCGCCTGAAAGATTTGTAAGAAATCCTACTCTGATATTTAATGGAAAAGAAATACCAATCCTCCCTCTTTCTGGTATGATAAAGGCGTAAAAAATGTTATTACAGAAAACCCGCACAGGGCAAAGGGAGGTTCCTTATATGAACAGACAGAATAAAACCTACAGAATTCTCACAGCAGGAGCGGCTGCCGCCGTTATGGGCGCAGCTCTTGTGATGACCGGCTGCAGTGCCACCGGATCCACAGTGACCCTGCCGGACACCATAAAGGTCCAGAACACAGACTCTTCCGATACCATCACTGTCACCGGCACCAAGGAGGTTCAGGTGACGCCGGATATGGCGGAAATCGCATTTTCCGTGTCCTCCCAGGCCAGCACTGCCTCCTCCTGCCAGGAGGCCAACAACAGAGACGTGACTGCCGCCATTGAAACACTGAAGGGGCTTGGCGTTGACGAGAAGTCCATCCAGACCTCCTCCTACGGCCTTCAGCCCATCCGCGACTGGAACTCCAGCACGCAGAAGATCACCGGCTATCAGATGGAAACCAGTCTGACTGTCTCCGACATCCCCATCGATCAGGCCGGAACCATCATCAGCCAGTCCGTGGCTGCAGGCATCAACGGGATCGATTCCGTGAATTACTTTTCCAGCACCTATGACGCCAGCTATCAGGAGGCCTTAAAAGGCGCCATGGCAGTGGCCCAGGCAAAGGCGGAAGCCATCGCGGCGGCAGGCGGCCAGACGCTCGGAGCTGTGGTTCATGTGGAAGAGCAGGGATACAATCCTTCCGCCCGTTATTCCAGAGCTATGTTAAACTCCTCTTCCGAAGCCGGAGCTGTGGCTGATGAGATGGCAGTGATGCCGGGGCAGATCAGCGTGGAGGCTACGGTGATTGTGGATTTTGATTTTGGGGCATAGATGCAGCAGCAAAACAGGTCAGATCAACAATGTGATCTGACCTGTTTTGCCAATTACATCAACGGTTTCTCCCTCTAGCCTCTATAGAGATCACCCGTTCCATCCTGCCGCTGCGGAATCCGTAAATCTCATCGCAAAGATTCGGCACCACACAGGCATGATTAGGAATTACGGAAATCCTATCTCCTACCTCCCAAGAAAGCTTTCTATTGCAATGAACAAATCCATGTTCTTCATTACACTTAAAAATCACTGCATCCGGTTCCTCTGGAATGTATCCAAAACCTTCCCGAAAATTCACGCGATCAGAGGTTAAAGTTTTCGTTCCTGCATCGATAATCGCTGTACAATCATCTGGTCTGGCTACTACGGTTGAATACACACGCATGGCACATCGCTCAACAGGCACCATGCCGATAGAAAATAAGGCATTATCGTTGAAAATATAGTTTCCAGCTCGCACCTCTGTCAATCCCTCCAATTCTTCCGGAAAACGAATAGAAAAAGAGGAACCTCCACTTAAAACTTTCATGTCATAACCCAGTTTTTCCAACTCCTTCGCGCCGTCTATAATCTCATCCCGTTCTTTTTTTGCCCTCGCTCTGATATCCTCCGATTTTTTCAATCCGTAAATATCGCCACCGTAGTATTCTACGCCTTCTACCCTGATCCCCTTGAAGCTGCGAATAGCTTTCCCAAATTCTATCAAAGGATCTCCCAGCTTTAATCCGCCTCTGTTTATACCGCCATCCAACTCTATCAAAACCGGAAGTCTTCGTCCCATAGCCTCACCCAAATCGGATAGTCCTCTGGCTCCAGGCAGGCTATTAATAATTGTGCAAACTTTGATTCCCCGTTCCACTAAGCTTCTGTATCGTTCCAGTTTATCTCGCCCAATCAGAGGATATGCCAGCAAAATATCATCAATCCCTCCATCCGCCATTACCTCTGCCTCTCCAAGCTTTGCGCAGGTAATGCCATGACATCCAAGTTCCTGCTGTCGATTCGCCAACCACACGCTCTTATGTACCTTGATGTGAGGGCGATGGGTGATATGATATTTAGCCATTGTCTCCACTGCTTCTCTTATATTTTGATCCACCACATTCAGATCAATCTGAACTGATGGTGTAGAGCCATATTCCATATAAATACCCCTTTTATTCTGTAATTTCTACAACAAGCTCTACTTCCACCGGAATATCCGTAGGAAGGACATTCGTTCCCAAAGCGCAGCGTGTATGACGTCCGGAATCTCCAAATACTTCCACCATCAAATCTGAAGCCCCATTAACCACCAACGGCTGTTCTGTAAAATGATTATCACTGGCCACAAAACCTTTCAGATGAATCACCTGCTTCACTTTATCTAAATCTCCCAAAAAGGCTTTCAACTGTGCCAGCAGATTAATTCCACAGAAACGGGCTGCCTGGTATCCTTCCTGGCAGTTGACTCCCGATCCCACTTTTCCCTTATACAACTGCTTGCCTTCTATGATTGGTCCTTGTCCAGATACATATACTAAATTTCCACTTTTCTTGCACGCCACATAATTAGCAACTGGAAGCGGCGGTACTGGCAGCTTGATTCCTAACGCCTCAATTCTGTTTTCAATGTTCATAATATTCATTGTCTCCTATTCGTTAAATCCGGAGAGTTCTGGATTTCCATCATCATTTTCCGCCCGGATCATCCCAAGATATTTATATAATGTATATTTAGAAATATCCAGATATTCACAAGCAAAACTTCCCGCATGAGTAATCAAAAAAAATCCTTTTTTGTCCAGATACCGAAGGATCTCCATTTTTTCCTCCCGGGTCATTTCCACAGCTGGCTTATCCACAATCTTTTTACTCTCACTGATAAAAAACTCAACTAAATCCTCCACATTATCCGCAAAAACCTCCCTGATTTCAGGTTTTTGTGATACCATGGTAAATTCACGCATGGTTTCCTGCATTTCCACCATCTGGGTAATATCCGTATTTATACACAGCGAACCAATCACCTTACCTGCATCATCACGAAAATATAAGGTTGATGAACGCAATAAACGTCCCTCTGCCGTCTTGGTAAAATAATTGTATATGTCTCCATTAGTGCTCGGTGGATTGCGCAGTACTTCTAGTCCCAGATTCGTTCCTCCGTCCCCTACTTTGCGTCCAGTAATCCAGTTATTTTCTATGGCCACAATAGTATGCTCATAATTCTTAGTCAAGTCGTGAAGAATAATTTCTGAATTTTTCCCATATTGAGCTGCAAGCATTTCCACTAATCGCCGCAAATTTCCCATCTCTTCGCTTATGTTTTTCACAGATTCACCTCGTTATCCTTAGAATTTGACATATTTTCCTTATGTCAAGCAGACATATCATGAAATATTTTAGTATACCAATTATACCATGTCTGCCATCTGCCTACAAGCCATTCCCCCCTTCCGCAGCAATTTACCATAAAAGTCATCTGACGGCCTCCCTTCTCTGCAGGCAATCTTTCCATTTACCACAACAATCCGGATTCCCTCAGGATAACTTACTGGTTTTTCATATGTTGCCGTATCCGCAAAATGTTGTAGATCTAAAATCACCAAATCTGCTGCCATTCCTTCTTCAATTTTCCCTCGTTCAAAAAGTCCCAATCTCTGTGCTGGAGCACTGGTGATTTTTTGAATCGCCCGCTCTAGTCCAAGTTTATTCCCATATTGTGAAATCAGCCGTGCAAAAGATCCATATCTCCTTGGATGTGGAACTCCGCCTTCTGAATACAGAGCATCCGAGATTACAATACTGTCCGGATCATAAAGCACTCTTTCCATATCCTCCTGACACATTGAATGGAAAACTATTGGAATATCTCCCTGATTTTCCAACATCAAATCCATAGCACAGCTTTCCGGTGAACATCCTCGTTCCACAGCGATATCCTCCACAGTTCTCCCAACATAATCTGGTGCATTACCGCCAACCAACGTCACCGCCTTCCAGCCTGTGGACGCCACCAAATTATCCCAGTCCTTCTGTTCCCCCTTCAGTTCATTTTCCAGTCGTTTTCGGACTACAGGATCCCTGAGATGTTTTAATAGTTCCTTCATCCCTCCCTCCATTAGCTTCGGCGGAAATAATGTATATAAAGCCGTTGAGCCAGCACAGTAAGGATAAACATCAAAACTTACATTTATCCCCTCATTTCTTGCTTTATGAATCATATCAAGAGCTGCCGCTATTTCTGTATGCCAGTTTCTCCGTCCAGCCGCTTTCAAATGACTGATATGAAATATCCCGCCGCATACCCTGGCTAATTTTATTATTTCACTAACAGAGTTCAACAGACCACTTCCTTCACCCCGTATATGAGCTGTTACAATTCGTCCCATACGTCCTGGTATCTGGCAAATTTCCGCTAATTCCTGAAAGCTGTAAAAATTTTCCGGTACATACATCAACCCAAGAGACAACCCAAATGCTCCCTCTTCTAAAGATGAGCGCAGCAATCCACACACCTGATCCAATTCTGTTCTTGTCATAGGCGATGCGTCAAATCCTTTCACCGCGATTCGTAAGGCTCCATTCCCAACTAAATATCCTATATTTCCGTGGAGCGGCCGTTTATTCGCCGCTTCAAAAAATCTGTGCGTTCCCATTCCTTTCAAAAAATCCGGTATGTCTCCCATGATTGGTCTTGCATAATCCTTCAACAGTTCAAAATACATTTCCGATGACGGGACTGCCGAAAAACCGCAGTTTCCATTAATCATTGTCGTGATTCCCTGCCTGATTTCCTCTCCATCCTTTTGTTTCCGAAAAGGTGCCAGATCTCCGTGCCGATGAATATCAATAAATCCTGGAGCCACCAGCAGACCATCCGCATCTATCACTTCCCGAAAATGACCCTCCAATGCCATTTTTGATACCTGAATAATACGTCCTTTATCTATAGCCACACTACCTACAAAAGCTGGCCGTCCTGTTCCATCTACAATTAGTCCGTTTTTAATCAAAAGCTCCCACATTCCGCTTCCTCTTTCCCTTATGCCAATAAATCAACATTCGGACAAGCCACAAAGTGCCCTGGCGATATTTCCAACAACTCGGGATCCTTTTGTCTGCAATTTTCTGTCCCATACGGACACCGTCCTGCAAATCTGCATCCAGGCTCCGGATTCACCGGACTCGGCACCTCTCCACGAATCACTTCTGTCTTTTTATTTCTGGCGCTTAAATCCGGAACTGGTATTGCCGAAAGCAGAGCCCTCGTATAAGGATGCCGCGGATTGGTAAACAATTCTCTTGATGGAGCCCTTTCCACACACTGTCCCAAATAAAGCACAGCAATCTCGTCAGAAATATGTTTTACCACGCTCAAGTCATGCGTAATAAAAAGATATGTCAAATCCATTTTGTCCTGCAAATCCATTAAAAGATTCAAAATCTGCGCCTGAATAGACACATCCAATGCCGACACCGGCTCGTCACAAACAATAAATTTGGGCTTTAAAGCCAATGCTCTTGCAATACCGATTCTCTGGCGGCGTCCTCCATCCAATTCATGAGGATAAGCATTATAAAGCCGCGGCGCAAGTCCAACAGTCTCCATTAAATAATCAATATACTCCAGCCGTTCCTTTTTATTGGAATATACATGATTCACCAGCAAAGGTTCCGCAATAATCTCTGACACTGACATACGGGGATTAATGCTTGCATACGGATCCTGAAAAATAATCTGCATCTCTTCCCGTTTTACCCTCATCTGATTTTTATCCAGCTTTGTGATATCTGTTCCTGTAAAGCAAATTTCTCCGCTGCTCGGTTCTGTCAATCTCAAAATCGTTCGTCCCAAAGTGCTTTTTCCGCAGCCAGATTCCCCTACCACACCCAAAGTTTTTCCCTTATCTAAGGAAAAGCTGATGTTGTCCACCGCATGCAGCCAGCCATTTTTTACCTTGAAATATTTTTTTAGATTTCTTACTTCCAGCATGCTGCTATTTGATACATGTTCTGTCATCCTCTCCCTCCTTTGTCTACGCTTGTGTTTCCGCATACAAATGACAGGCAATACGATGCTCTCCCTCCACATATTCTAAAGGAGGCACACTTCTGCACATATCTGTACACATCTTACAACGCGGAGAAAATTTACAGCCAGCGGGCAGATTTGTCGGATCCGGCATAAGCCCCTCTATAGGTGACAGACGTTTTGTTTCCACCTGCAGGTTCGGAATCGATCCAAACAAGCCTATAGTGTACGGATGATGCTTATTCCCTGTAAAAATATCCTCCACTCTTCCCTGCTCTACCAATTCGCCCGCATACATAACTGCCACCTTATCGCAAACCTGGGCTACAATTCCCAAGTCATGAGTGATCAGAATCATCGACATTTTCAGCCGCTCCTGAAGCTCGCTCATCATAGCCAGCACCTGTGCCTGGATCGTTACATCGAGTGCCGTAGTAGGTTCATCTGCAATCAGCAAATCCGGCTCACAGGCCAAAGCAATGGCAATTACAACCCTTTGCTTCATTCCTCCTGAAAATTGATGTGGATAATCGTTCTTGCGAAACGCGGGAATCCCAACCAACTCCAGCATCTCGTCTACGCGTCTGTCTATTTCCTCTTTTGTCTTTCCAGATTTATTATGATATTTCAGAGCTTCTGCGATCTGATCACCCACTTTTGTTACTGGATTCAAAGCTGTCATAGGATCCTGAAAAATCATTCCGATTTTCTCACCCCGATAAGCTTTTCTCATCTCGCTTTCCGGAAGCTCCAAAAGGGAAGTACCCGCGAACTCTATAGTTCCTCCTTTCATCTGTCCTGTCCTAAATGGCAGGAGCCGCATAATTGACAGTGCTGTTGTGGTTTTTCCAGCTCCTGTTTCACCTACTAATCCGATTACCTCTCCTTTATTTAATTCAAAGCTTATTTTATTCACTGCATGAATAGTCTCGAAATCTGTTTTATAAACAACCTCCAGATCTTTAATTTTAAGCATGGCTTCACTCATTGGAATTATCCCTTCCCTCCGTATTTCTGTTGCCTTTCGCTGCTAATCCTTAAGCCGCGGATCAAGAGCATCTCGCAGTCCATCACCTACCAGTTCAAAAGACAGCGCTGTCATTACCAGTGCAATCCCTGGAAAAACCATCAGATACGGATATGTACGCATGTATTCACGTGCAGAAGTCAGCATTGCTCCCCATTCCGGAGTTGGTGACTGCACACCAAGACCAATATAGCTCAAACCCGCTGCAGCCAGAATTGTCTGAGAAATACTTCTTGTAGCCTGCACAATAATAGGTCCCATACTATTTGGCAAAATATATTTCATAATAATTCTGCCATCTTTTGTCCCACAGGCCCTGGCTGCCTCCACATACTCCATATCTACCATCGTCATCATCGTGGAACGAACCATACGGGCAAACACAGGAATGTTGGACAGAGTCAATGCAATTAATAAATTCTGCATGTTAGCTCCCAGCGCTGCAACCACACACATAGAAAGCAAAATAGACGGAAGGCTGGTCAGCATGTCCATAATACGCATAATCACACTATCTGACATGCCGCCATAGAAGGCAGCAGCAGCTCCAAAAAAGCCGCCAACCAGGAGTGAGAAAAAAGAGACAATAATCCCAATAAATAAAGAAATCCTTGTGCCATAAACTACTCGCAGAAATACATCTCTTCCATAGTCATCGGTTCCAAACCAGTGAACTGCACTGGGAGGCTGAAGCCGCTGGGAAATATTCTGCTTAATCACTTCACTGTATGGCGCAATAAATCCAGCTCCCAGCGCCACCAGAAGAAAAAACACAATGATGCACAGTGCCACCATAGCGCTGGAATTTTTCCTCATTCGACGGAAAACCTCTTTGGCAAAGTTTTGTTTCTTTGCTTTATAATGAGATTTAACCGTTGAACCGTTTTCTTTTCCCATACATCCTCCTACTTATATTTCGCTTTAATACGCGGATCTGCAAATGCATATAAGAGATCCACAAGCAGCATGATTGTCCCAAACATCAACGCATAAAACATTGTTGCTCCCATCACCACAGGAATATCTTTTGTCCTGATTCCCATCACAAGAAGTGTTCCGAGCCCTGGAAGGGAAAACACGGATTCTGTCACCACTGCTCCTCCTAAAAGCCCGCCAAAAGAGGTTCCTACAATAGTAATAACAGGCAAAGCCGCATTTTTTAATGCATGAGATATGATCACCCACATTTCCGGCACTCCTTTTGCCCTGGCAGTTTTCACATATTCCTGCCGGATTGTCTCCAGCATAGCCGATCTTGTAAATCTCAGCATAGCGCTTGCATATGGCAGTGCCAACGCCAGAGAGGGAAGTATATATCCTTTCCAGTTGGAAACACCACTGGTGGGAAGGAGCCTCAAATTTAAAGAAAAAAAGAAAATCAACAGCATTCCCAGCCAAAACGGAGGCACTGAAGCCAGAAAAATCCCCACAAACCGCGAGACATTGTCGGTTATTGAATACTGTTTTACAGCCGATAATATCCCCAAAGGGACACCAATTATAACGGCTCCCAAGATAGACCAGACAGCTACCGTAATACTGGTTGGAATCCGTGCCAGGACGTCTTCGATCACGGGTGCCCCTGTCCGATAGGAAGTGCCAAAATCAAATCTTGTGACAACACCTACCAAAAAACTCACATATCGGGTAACAAAGGGCTGATCATATCCCAGTTCATGATTTAACTGAGCCACTTCCTCTGCTGTAGCTGCTTCTCCCAAAATCACACGAGCCGGATCTCCTGGGACGATATTCAGAATTGCAAATACGAGAAACGATACTCCAAGCATAATCGGGATCAACAGCAGCAGCCGTTTTGCAACATATCGTATCATCCAAAACCTCCTTTCCTTTTGGCGCCAGAATTTTCATTCCAGCGCCGGTTTCTGAGTGATTTTTGATTTGATTAATTCCACGACCAATCATATACAAAATATGGAACATAAGAATCTGGATGTACTACACAGTCCATTCCCTTTGTCCACGCAAACAACAATTTTTTGTGAAACAACGGAATCATAGTTGCTTCATCCGTAATAATTTCGATAGCCTCACCATAAAGTTCCTTTCGCTTATCCTGATTTGTTTCCATCTCTGCCTCTTTAAAAATCTCATCTACTCGATCATTTCGCAGTCGGCTATAGTTGTTAGATCCAATATACTCGGAACAATACTGCTTTGCAGCATAGGCAAAATCCGTAGAAAAGCTCTGACCTCCAGTCATCATGTCGTAATCGCCCGCCAGAGTCATTGCCGTCATAGATGTATTTTCCATAGCCATAATATCCATGGTACATCCAATTTCCGCTAAACTAGATTGGAACACTACCGCACATTTTTCAAAATAGCTTCCACTATTGGTTACCATAGTTCCCAAATCAAGTCCGTCGGGATATCCAGCTTCCGCCAGAAGCGCCTTGGCCTTCTCCAAATCATAGTCATACATCACAGCTTTGCTGTAATCCACACCAAAACAAGACTCATCTCCCTGAAGATATGCTGGAACCGCAAATCCCTCAAAAGCCACCTGAATCATTGTTTCGCGATCTACTGCATGCTGCAGAGCTTTGCGGACCAGTTTATTATTAAAAGGCTCCCTTTCCGTATTGAAATAAATCAACGCTGTATGTTTTGTGGGGATATCTGTAAAACTGTACAAATCTGGCTGTGCAGAAATTTCCAAATACTGACTGGCAGATGTGGAAACAAAATCTACCTCTCCCGCCATATAAGCTACCGCTGCAGTCGTATCATCTGTAATCACCGTAAACTTAATGTCTTTAATTTCTGCCGGTCCCTGCCAGTACTCCTCAAAAGCTGTCAAATTCATTTCTGTATCCATATCTACATCTACCAGCTTATAAGGTCCAGTTCCACACTCAACAGTCCTAAGATCTCCCTTATTCTCCTCATAAAATTTCTGATTAAAGATTTTTATATTGGACAGGAACGGTATCAAGGGTGCAAAAGGTGCCTCAAGAACCACCTTTACAGTGTAATCGTCTACTGCTTCAGCACTTTTAAATGCTCCAAGATTACTTTTCAATGCCGGGGATTCCGCTGCATTAGTCAAAACAAAAGCTACATCCGAAGCTTTCAGTTCTTCTCCATTGTGAAATTTGACTCCTTGACGGATATGTAGGGTATACTCCGTTCCATCCTCGCTGATATCCCATGATTCTGCCAGAATCGGAACCACCGTACCATTATCATCCACCCAAGTCAGCGTTTCATACATCTGATTCAATTCGTAAAACTCCACATATAACGAAGACTCTAAAGGATTAAAGGTACTCCAGGGAGATTCCACTCTAATTACTACGTCTGTTCTTCCTGAGTTTACGTCGCTCTCTTCTGCTCCTTCCAATGTCCCAGAACCAGCTGCACCAGAACCATCAGCTTCTGGTGATTCTGTACCAACCGTTCCTCCGCCACATCCGGCCAGACTGCTGATCATTATCATCATTGCAGTTATCAATGCAATTCGTTTTTTCATTCGTTTTCTCCTATCAGATTTTCAATCACAATGTAAGTTACTTACAGTCTTCCCAGAGCTGATCACAGCACAGGATATCCGTTAAATGGCGCACACTGATCTCCAGAAGCTTTTCTCCTTTTTCTTTTGTAGCTGCGTAAGTATTCCCTTCGATCCCATTATCTGTCGTCCACTCCATACGATGAAAGGTGGAAACCAGCTTTACCTCTGGCGCCAAGCCAGGACGTTCAATATTCCCTTTTAGTTCCTTATAGCAAGGACGAATAAGATCTTCGTCATATGCCATCAACAAAGAAGTCTCCCCTTCGCAGGCATGAATAGTGCCTGCATCCTGTGTCTCAACCACCTCTGCCATTTCCTTTTCTCCGCCAGCCCAGAAACCCACATGGAATACCGGGAACCCAAATTCCTCATTAATAGTAATCAATGCCACATTAGTAGGATTCGTATTACCGCCATGCCCATTAATAATGATCATGCGCCGCACACCATGTGTTTTCAGACACCGGCAATACTCGGTCAGCACCTGGATATACGTAGATGGCTGCAGCGTAATAGTTCCTGGAAAACTCATATGATGAATGGAGTTAGCTACAGAAATAGTTGGCGCCACCACACATTTTTTCCCTTTTTTATTCACCTCTGTTGCTACACGCTCTGCAATCTCCGTGATAATGATTGCATCCGATCCTACACACAAATGCGGGCCGTGCTGTTCTGTAGAGCCAGTCGGGATGATAACAATCACATCCTCCTCAATCAGCTTCTTAATCTCCGCACTTGTCAGATTATCCCATCTTACCGTCTTCCTCATTGTTCTTACCTCCTCTTTTATTTGTTTTTATTTGCATGAAACAGGTATCGCAGCGCTACGTTCCCATTCCAAAACATTCCAACCTCCCGATTGCTAACTTTTAGTTTTTATTTCTTTTTAGAATCAACTTTTAGTTTGTTTTATAAATACTTTTTGTTATCTTTAATATAGCATTTTGCACTTATTATGTCAATATTAATCTCAATATTTCCACTTTTTGTATATTTTATTTTGCAGTTAGCAAACTTTTAGTTTTTCTTTTTCAGCAAAATCCGTGCTATTTTTTTAAAGAACAAAAAAAGAAGATCTCCATATCACCTTACGATATAAAGATCTTCTCCATATTTATTTGCTTGCCTTCTAAATTATGTTATATCTTCTCCCGCCCCCGCGTTTCCGCAAACCTCCTGATATTCGACGCGTTGATAAACCGCTCTGCCTTACCGTCCTTCATCACCACCAGAGTCGGCGCCTGCATGATGCCGAATTCCATCGCCATATCAGGATGCTCCTCCGCATCTATGAGCTCGTAATCCATCCCCTTCAGAAATTCCCTCGCCGTCCTGCAGTTCGGACAGGTCTTCGTCGTGAACAGATAAATGCCCTGGGCCGCCGTCTTTGCCGCCTGCATAACCGGCTCCGCCGTCCGTTCCCTTCCGCTTCTTCTTAAAACAGAATGCTCCACGTCATAGGACGTGCGGTTTTTATACTCCTGGGTCTTGCCTTCATTCCAGTTCTTTACCGGCCGGTAATAACCGGTAATGCGGCTGTAAATCTCCGCCTCCCGTCCGCAGACAGGGCAGGTTTTGTGCTCGCCGATTAGATACCCATGGTCGCTGCAGATGGAATACGTCGGTGAGATCGTGTAATAGGGCAGCCGGTAATTCTCCGCAATGGTCCGAACCAGCCTGGCCGCCGACTTCCAGTCTGTCAGCTTCTCCCCGAGGAACGCATGGAATACAGTGCCGGAGGTATAAAGCGTCTGCAGCTCATCCTGAATATCCAACGCCTCAAAAATATCCGCCGTATAATCCACCGGCAGATGGGAGCTGTTCGTATAGTAGGGCGCGTCCCCCTTGCAGCCGGCAGTCCGGATATCCGGCCAGCGCTCCACGTCATGCTTGGCCAGACGGTAAGCGGTGGACTCTGCCGGAGTCGCTTCCAGATTGTAAAGATCCCCGTACTGCTCCTGATAAATCACCAGACGCTCCCGCATATGGTTCAGCACATCCTTTGTAAACTGCTGGGTTCTGGAATCCGTCATATCGCAGCCGAGCCAGCAGGCGTTAAGCCCCGCCTCATTCATGCCGATCAGGCCAATGGTGGAAAAATGATTGTCAAAGGAGCCCAGATACCGCCTGGTATACGGATAAAGGCCGCCATTCATCAGCTTCGTTATCACCTCCCGCTTCACCTTCAGGGAGCGGGCCGCAATGTCCATCATATGATCCAGACGGCTGTAAAAATCCTCCTCATCTCTGGACAGATACGCGATCCGCGGCATATTGATTGTTACAACGCCCACAGAGCCGGTGCTCTCCCCTGAGCCGAAAAATCCTCCGGTTTTCTTTCGCAGCTCCCGCAGATCAAGACGCAGACGGCAGCACATGCTGCGCACATCCCCTGGCTCCATATCGCTGTTGATATAGTTGGAAAAATAGGGCGTGCCGTACTTTGCCGTCATCTCAAACAGCAGACGGTTATTCTCCGTATCGGACCAGTCAAAGTCACTGGTGATGGAATAAGTGGGAATGGGATACTGGAAGCCCCGGCCGTTGGCGTCTCCCTCAATCATTGTCTCGATAAACGCCCGGTTTACCATATCCATCTCGCGCTTACAGTCCTTGTACTTAAAATCCATCTCCCTTCCGCCCACAATGGCAGGCAGCTCCGCCATATCCGCCGGAACCGTCCAGTCCAGCGTGATATTGGAAAAGGGCGCCTGAGTTCCCCACCGGCTGGGCGTATTCACTCCGTAAATAAAGGACTCGATGCACTTCTTCACCTCATTGTAGGACAGATTGTCCGCCTTCACAAAAGGCGCCAGATACGTGTCAAAGGATGAAAATGCCTGGGCTCCCGCCCACTCGTTCTGCATAATGCCCAGGAAATTCACCATCTGGTTGCAGAGCACTGACAGATGCTTCGCCGGGGAAGAGGTGATCTTCCCGGGGATACCGCCCAGTCCTTCCAGAAGAAGCTGCTTTAAGGACCAGCCGGCGCAGTAGCCGGTCAGCATGGACAGGTCATGAATATGGATATCCGCGTTCCGGTGCGCCTGGGCAATCTCCGGATCATAGATCTCCGACAGCCAGTAATTGGCCGTAATCGCGCCGGAGTTGCTTAAAATCAGTCCGCCCACCGAGTAAGTGACTGTGGAGTTCTCCTTCACCCTCCAGTCCTCAATCTTCACATAGCCGTTGACCACATCCCTGTAATCCAGAATCGTATTCTTCATATTGCGGATCTTTTCCCGCTGTTTCCTGTAGAGGATATAGGCTTTGGCGACGTCTGTGTAGCCAGTCTGCTCCAGCACATGCTCCACGCTGTCCTGAATCTGCTCCACAGAAATCCTTCCGTCCTCCATCTTTCCCTGAAAATCCGAGGTGACGCGAAGAGACAGCAGCTCCAGAATCTCGCCGCTGTACTCCTTCCCCGTGGCCTTAAACGCCTTCCTGATCGCCCCTGTAATCTTGTTCAGGCTAAACTCCGCAATCTCCCCATCCCGTTTGATAACACTGATCATTCCCCTGTCTCCTTTCACGTCCCCCGCGCAGCTTCGCGCCGTCCTGAACAGTTATGGGATCATTATAACAAAGCCAAAAGAAAAACACAATATCTTGTTTTGCTCATTTTTGAGCTTTCAAGATATTGTGCCGCTCTGACGTAAAAAATATTAGCATGCTTTATTTTTCAGATACAAGTCCGGCAAACAGTTCCGCCGGCACATACGCCTTCACCAGAATCCCGCCGTCCTGGTATTCTTCGGAAATCAGCTCCCCGTATTTGCGGATGCTCTGGATTTTCCCGGCCTGCTGATAGGGAAACAGCCTCTCCAGATACACCTTCTGATTCCGCAGTATCTTCTCCAACACGTCCGTAAGCCGGCTGATGCCGTCTCCCGTTTTTGCGGAAATCTGCACCTGATAATCAGAATGCAGATCCCTTGGATACTCTCCGTCCGTCTTTTTATCGATCTTGTTGAAGACCGTAACAATCACCTTGTTCTCCACCTGCAGATCACGCAGCGTCTCATAGATCACATGCATCTGCATGTCCATGCCGGGATTGGAGCAGTCTACCACATGAAGAATGATATCGCTGTACCTGGCCTCCTCCAGAGTACTCTTAAAAGCCTCGATCAGATGATGAGGAAGCTTTCTGATAAATCCTACGGTATCCGTCAGAAGGATCTGCTGGCCGCTTTCCAGCTCCAGTGCTCTGGTAGTGGGATCCAGCGTCGCAAACAGCTTATCCTCCGCCAGAATCCCCGCGTCCGTCAGACGATTCAGGAGCGTGGACTTTCCGGCGTTGGTATATCCCACGATGGCCGCCACAGGCGTATGCTGCTTCTCCCGCTGCCGCCGGATCACATCCCGGTGTCGCTTCACCGTCTCCAGTTCGGATTTCAGCTGGCCGATCCGCTCATGAATCAACCGGCGGTCCATCTCCAGCTTTTTCTCGCCGGGGCCTCTTGTTCCAATGCCCCCGCCCAGACGCGACAGAGAGCTTCGCAGTCCCACCAGCCGGGCCGCCCTGTACTTTAGCTGAGCCAGTTCCACCTGGATCTTCCCCTCGCTGGTAGTTGCCCTGGCCGCAAAAATATCCAGGATTACCATAGTGCGGTCCATAACCTTTGCATCCAGAGCATCCTCCAGATTCCGCAGCTGCGCCGGTGAAAGCTCGTCGTCACAGACCACCCCCGTGGCCTGCAGCTCCCAGATCCGCTGCTTTACCTCATCAATCTTTCCTTTTCCCAGATAAGTGCCCGGATGAATCCGCTCCCGGTTCTGGATCATCTTGTCCAGCGTCACGGCGCCTGCCGTCTTCACCAGCTCCTCCAGCTCGTCCAGAGACGCTTCTGTGTCGTCCTCCTCACTGGTGCTGACCGCCAGAAGAATCACACGCTCTTCTGCTTCTTTGATTTCAATCAGTTCTGCCATATATGCTCCTGTCTGATTCCCCTGCCGGGATTCC
>JAUNGW010000106.1 GCA_030524245.1 Eubacteriales bacterium | reverse complement strand
TGCAACAACGTGTCTGAGGAGGAGATGCGCTACGCCATCGACGCGGGCATCCGGGTCAGCGTGGACAGCTTAAGCCAGCTGGAGCAGTTCGGCCAGACCGCTCCCGGCGGCAGGGTTGCCGTCCGCTTTAACCCGGGCGTAGGCGCCGGCCACCACGCCAAGGTTGTGACCGCAGGAAAGCTGACAAAATTCGGCGTTGACCCGGAGGACATTCCCCAGGTAAAGGAAATCCTCAAAAAATATAACCTGACGCTGATCGGCATCAACCAGCACATCGGCTCCCTGTTTATGACCGGAGACGCCTTTGTGGCCAGCTTAGGCCCCCTGTTTGATATCGCCATGGAGTTCCCGGATCTGGAATTCATCGACATGGGCGGCGGCTTCGGCATTCCTTATAAGAAGGAGACCGGCGAAGCGCCCCTTGATCTGAAGAGCCTTGGGGCGGCTGTCGATCAGGCCCTGTACGCCTTCGCGGAGCGTTACGGACGGCAGATCACCTTCCGCATCGAGCCGGGCCGCTATATTTCCGCCGAAAGCAATGTGATTCTCTCCACCGTTCACGCGGTCAAGCACAACCACGACCACAAGTTCATCGGCTGCGACTGCGGCTTCAATGTTCTGCAGCGTCCGATCATGTACGACTCCTACCACGGCGTGGAGATCTTCCGGGAAAGCGGCGTCCCCTCTGAAAAGGAGGAAACCGTCACCATCGTGGGCAATATCTGCGAAAGCGGCGATATCCTGGCCAAGGACCGCACGCTGCCGGAGATTTTCAAGGGCGATACCCTGTGCATCCTGGACGCAGGCGCCTACGGCTTTACCATGGCCTCCAACTACAACAACCGGCTCCGTCCGGCTGAAATCCTGATCCGTGAAAACGGCCAGGTGGTGCTCACCAGGGAGCGGGAGCAGCTGGAAGACCTGGCCCGCCATGTGATCGGCCTTCAGGATATTTAAGAAAACCCCTTGAATTTTTCTGTTTGCCGAGTATAATAATACTGTATACAATAAACAGCAGAAAATACATATGCATTCCCGGCATCTGTATTTTCTGCTGCGCTTCGCACATATAAGGAGAACCGCTATGATGAAACACCTTGGATTAAAGGCCTACGGGAAGATCAATCTGGGGCTGGACGTGCTTCGCAGGCGGGAGGACGGATATCATGAGGTCCGCATGATCATGCAGACCGTAGGAATTTTCGACCGGGTAGACATCATATGGAAGGCAGAACCTGGAATCCGGGTGGAAACAAACTTATACTATCTTCCCACCAATGAAAACAATCTGGTCTACAAGGCCGCAAAGCTTTTGATGGACGAGTTTCATATTACGGACGGCGTTTCCATCCGGCTGAAAAAATTTATCCCCGTGGCGGCCGGCATGGCCGGCGGCAGCAGCGACGCGGCGGCCGTGCTGTTCGGGATCAACAAGATGTTTGATTTAGGGCTTACCACCAGACAGCTGATGGAGCGCGGCGTCAGAATCGGCGCCGATGTGCCCTACTGTATTCTCCGCGGAACTGCCCTGTCAGAAGGGATCGGGGAGATTTTGACCCCCCTTCCCCCGGTTCCGCAGTGTCAGGTGCTGATCGCCAAGCCAGGCATCAGCGTCTCCACGAAATTCGTATACGAAAACCTGCACGCAAACCAGCTGCGCCCCGGCCAGCATCCTGATATCGACGGAACCATCCGCGCCATTCAGGCCGGCGACATACACAAAATCGCCGGCTGTCTGGGCAATGTTCTGGAAACCGTTACCGTGAAAAAGTACCCGGTGATCCAGGAGCTTAAGGATTTGATGCTTTCCGGCGGCGCCATCGGTTCCCTGATGAGCGGCAGCGGCCCTACGGTTTTCGGACTGTTCACCAGCCCCAGAGCTGCCAGAGAGACCTACGAGGCTCTGCGCTTCGGCTCCGCCTCCCATCTTGCCAGGCAGGTGTACCTGACAAATTTTTTCAACCAAAAGGAGAAAAACAGTCATGAAACACGATCTGAAGGTTAATATGAATGAATATCTCCCCCTGCGGGACGTGGTTTTCAACACGCTGCGCCAGGCTATTTTAAAGGGAGAGCTGGAGCCGGGCGAGCGCCTTATGGAGATTCAGCTGGCCGAGCGCCTCGGCGTCAGCCGCACCCCCATCCGGGAGGCGATCCGCAAGCTGGAGCTGGAGGGTCTTGTACTGATGATCCCCCGCAAGGGCGCTGAGGTTGCGAAAATCTCCGAGAAAAGCCTGCGGGACGTGCTGGAGATCCGCCGCTCTCTGGACGAGCTGGCCATCGAGCTGGCGATTCAGCGGATGAGCGACGGCGATATCCGCAATCTGGAAATCGCCCAGGAGAATTTCCGCGATGCCGTAGAGAAGGGCAATGCCATGACCATCGCCGAGTGCGACGAGCACTACCACGACGTCATTTACCACGCCACCGGCAACAACCGGCTGGTTCAGATCCTAAACAACCTGCGGGAGCAGATGTACCGTTACCGCCTGGAATATATCAAGGACGCGGACAAACGGCAGATCCTTGTACTGGAGCATGACCAGATCTTAAAGGCCGTCCGGGGCCGCCACGTGGCCGAGGCCAAAACCGCCATCCGGGAACACATCGACAACCAGGAGATCACCGTTTCCAAAAATATCAAGGAGCAGCAGTGAAAGCTCCGGCCAAAAAGGGCTGTGAAAAACAACCGCGTGTTTTTTCACAGCCCTTTTCTTTTTTACTTTTCTTTTTACTCATCTTTCTTCGCCAGGGTCTTCCCCGCGTCCTCCGGCAGCTCCCAGACATCGCCGTCCGTCCTCTGCTCCTCCTCCTGCTTTGGAATGTATTTGTCGAAAACGCTCACGAACACACAGGAATTCACAAATGCAAACAGCGGGAAGCCAAACAGGGTCATCACCGCCATCAGCCAGGGCACAAACAGCGCCAGCGCCACCATGAGCACGTCAACGGCTATCATCCCCAGAGAATGAAGGAAATGGCGGATGGACATGAAAAACGCATTGAAAATCGTGCGTCTCACCGGATTATAAAACTTCGCCTGCAGCGGGAACACAAACAGGGTAATGCACAGCCAGATCAGGGCGAAGCCCAGAAACACAGCCAGCATCACTGTTCTGAACATGGAGGCGTCCGTCCGGACTCTCATGAAAAAGTACAGGTCAAAGCCGATCAGGCAGCCCGCCGCCAGAAGGATCAGCCAGATGATCGTAGCCTGCCTGAAGTTCTCCTTAAAGGACTTGAAGAAGGAGCGGATGGTCGAGCTGTCCTCGTCCCGCACCAGCTTCATGGTCACATAGTAAACCGCCGTGGTGGACGCGCCCATCGTCACAATCGGGATACTGCAGACCACCCACAGCAGATTCAGAATCATAATGTCAAAGAACTTGCCGATAAACCGCCAGACCGGATTATCATAATTAAAAAAGCCAGCTAACATGCCTTCGCCTCCTCGTTATTGTCTGAAGGATGTCAGAGCAGGCCGCGCCTGTTCCAACTCACTATTCCTCATTATATCGAAAAAACCGGCAAAATGCAATTCTGTTCTTTTAGGATACCACAACCGGATATTCTGTGCTATAATGACCCTTAAGCAGGCTCGCGCGGGCATCTCCTGCGCACATGCCGCAGTAACAAAAAAGGAACGGATTATATTTATGAAAATCACAGAAGAATCCATGAAGCAGCAGGCCTCCGGCCAGGACGCCTCCGCCGGCAGCCAGCCGGAGATCCATGAGGCCCCCCGGCAGACAGAGCGGGAAAAGCTAAGGGCCATGGCCCCGAAGGACCGGCTCTGGTACGTCTGGGCCTATTACAAGTTCCACATTCTGGCGGTCATCGTCGCCGCAGCCGTCATCTACAGCGCATGCATGGCCTTTTACAACACCACCTTCGACACGGCGCTCTACTGCTTTTACCTGAACAGCCGGGGCGCGGAGGTCAACACCGGGCCGCTGGAGGAGGGCTACGCCCAATTTATGGAATTAGGGAAAAAGGAGCTGGTCACCGCAGAAACCGGCTACGTTTCCTTCGATGACAGCGCCACGGAGTACAGCTACGCCGTCATGGCAAAGATCACCGCCCTGGTTATGGCCCACGATCTGGACGTGATGATCGGCGATACGGAGTCCACAGACCACTACGCCTCCATCGGCGGCTTCGTGGATCTGGAGGAGACCCTTCCCTCTGACGTGCTGGCCCTCATCCAGGACAGGCTCTACTACGCCGAGGACGACGCCGGCGCCAGCCGCGCCTGTGCCATCGACTTAAGCGGCACAGATTTTGCGAAGGAATCTCTGCTGGCCCAGGACAAGCCGCTCCTGGCTCTGGTGGCCGGCTCTGAGCGCACGGATCATTCCGTCAACCTGATCCGCTATATTTTCGGCGCCTCCGCTGTAAAGTAAGGCACGCCAAGCTTCTTCAAAAACCGGACAGACGCTTCGTTGTCCGGCTTTACCCTTGCGTAAATCCGGCTGCCCCATTCCTCCTGTACACAGGCAATGACAGCCCGGCAGGCTTCTTCGGCATAGCCGCGGCGGCGGAAGGGCCTGTAAATGTGATACCCCAGCTCCATCTCCCCCTCCCGCTCCCCCGGGGACACGCCGGCGCAGCCAACCAGGGCTCCGTCGCAGCTTCTTATCACCGCCCACATGCCGTACCGGTAAAAGCCGTACTGCGACTTTCTGTAAGCCTTTAAAAGCTCCGGCGTGCGAAAAACCGCGTCCGCCTCCGTATCCTCCGGCTCTTCTGGCACCCGAAGGGCGTCTGCCTCCACAAATTCCCGGATCAGAAGCCGTTTCGTCCTGCAGATCAGCCACGGGAGCCCCAGGCTTCTTCTCACCACCCGCTCCAGATATTCTGAAAACCAGGGCTCCGTCTCCAGCTCCTCCAAAAGCGCCTCCGCATCCTCCTTCCGGGAGGCAGGCAGTTCAAGCAGCTCATCCACGCCTGACAGCCATCCGCCGCCCGCCCTCACAATGCCAACGAAGACCCGCCCCGCCGCTTTCGCGGCGGAGAGAGTCTCCTGCTCATCAGAAAGAATCACCGGGTAATATACGCCGTCTGCTGCGATTCTCTTTTCAATTCTCATGCCTTCTCCGGCTCGTCGTAGCTCTCGCCGAAGGTATCCACCGTAATGGTTTTAATCTTCTGCTCCTTCAGCGGCCTGTCGCTGTAATCGGTTCTGGTCTTCGCGATCCGATCAACCACATCCAGTCCCTCCGTCACCTTGCCGAAGGCGGCGTAAGCGCCGTCCAGATGGGGCGCGTCCTTATGCATGATAAAGAACTGAGAGCCCGCCGAATCCGGCATCATGGATCTGGCCATGGACAGAACACCCTCTGTATGCTTTAAGCTGTTGGGGAAGCCGTTCTGGGCAAACTCGCCCTTGATGGAATACCCCGGGCCGCCTGTGCCGTTCCCGTCGGGACATCCGCCCTGGATCATAAAGCCCTCGATCACCCGGTGGAAGATCAGTCCGTTATAATAGCCCTTGTTCACAAGGCTGATAAAATTCCTGACTGTGTTGGGCGCAATCTCAGGATAAAGCTCTGCGCGGATCACATCACCGTTTTCCATGGTGATGGTAATTTCTGGATTCTTCATTATCAAATGCTCCTCTCTCATGGATTCCATACACACAGTATACTACCTCCCTCCCGTCACCGTCAAACACTTTCTCCCCGCCGTCCATTCACATTATGTTCATAATTCATTCAAAAACCTTTTACATAATGAACACGATTTCTTCATGTTTCCTTCGTATACTGTAATCGTAAACAACAAGACGCGGTTGTTTACAAAACGCTTATAAGAATTTTTTCATAATACTCGAGCTGATAACTTAAGTTATCAGCTCTCCTCCCTTTTTTACCTCTTATAGAAAGAAGAATGCGGGATGCCGCATTCTTTTTTTGTATCACAGAGAAAGCACGTCCTATGATACAAAAACGCTCCGCAATGGATTGCGCTGCGGCGGAATGGAATCATGCCGCTGACGCGCCCCGCCGCAGGCGGAGAATCCTGCGCAGCAGGATTCTTTTTCATATCACAGGAAACGTCACCTGCCGTGACAAAAGCCACAGCGCCAGTATATTTGGATAGGCCATCAGCCCGTTCCACAGATCAGAGAGCAGCCAGACCAGCTCCAGCCTGCATACACAGCCCAGAAACACCGCCGCCAGATAGACGGTCATGTAGAGCCGCCCGCCACTCCCGCTCCTGTTCCTGTTCCCCGCTCCGTTTCCCCGCTTCGTCCCGCTTTTATTCCCCGCTTCCTTTCTTCGGTTCGTCCCTCCCCTTTGCCAAGCGTCCTGCAGATAGCCTGCCGTCTGGCAGCCCATATAGTACCAGGCTATAATCGTCGCAAAGGCAAAGACAGCCATGGCTCCGGACACCAGAAGCTCCCCCAGGCAGCCCAGCCGCGCCGAAAAGCACCAGGCCGCCAGGGCCGCGCCGTCCATCCCCGCGGGCAGCCCCATTTCCCGGCAGACGCAGAGAATGACCAAAGCCGTCAGCGTACAGATCACCATGGTATCAAAAAACACCTCAAACATCGCCCACATCCCCTGTTTCTCCGCCGTGGTGTCCTCCGCCGCCCCGTGAAGCACCGCCATGCTTCCAAGCCCGGCTTCATTGGAAAATACGCCTCTCGACATTCCATAGCGGACGCTGCGGCTCATAAGAAATCCCGACACACCGCCGCCTGCGGCCGCAGGAGACCAGGCGTCTGCCAGCACCCCGCCAAGCACCGCCGGAATGCTGTCCCAAAAGGACAGGATCACAATCATGGAAAACATTATATAGATTCCGGCCGCGGCAGGCATCAGCCGTTCCGCCACCTTCGCGATCCGCCCGATTCCCCCAAGAATCACCAGCGCCGTCAGCGCCGTAACCGCCAGGGCGCTGATCCAGGGCGAAATCCCGGCTCCGGACTGCAGCGCCCCGCTGATGGAATTTGACTGCACCATGCTTCCCATCCCCAGGGAGGACAAAACAGCCAGCCCCGCATAAAAAATTCCCAGAGGACGGCAGCTTAATCCGCGCTCCATATATACCATAGGCCCGCACATCCAGCGGCCGTCCGCCCGCCGGTACCTGTATTTCTGTCCCAGAACCGTCTCCCCGTAGGCCGTCATCATGCCGATCAGGGCGGACACCCACATCCAGAAGAGAGCGCCCGGACCGCCCGCGGTCAGAGCCGTTGCCACTCCCACGATATTTCCTGTCCCAATGGTCGCCGCCAGCGCCGTGCAGGCCGACTGAAAGGCCGTGACCCGTTCCCCAGCCTCCTCCTGCGCACCGCCGTGCCGCCCCTCTCTCCACAGGCTGCCTGCAGTCTCCCTCCACCACAGGGGAAGTCCGCGAAGCTGAAACACACCCGACCGGATCGTAAACCACACGCCTGCCGTGAGAAAAAGCGCCATGGTCCAGGGCCCCCACACCATGACATGAATCGTCTGCACCGCCAGCTCCATCCCTGCTCCCGCCCCGTCCTCT
Organism: Eubacteriales bacterium; assembly: GCA_030524245.1. GTDB lineage: Bacteria > Bacillota > Clostridia > Lachnospirales > Lachnospiraceae > Brotaphodocola. The sequence goes on along the minus strand of JAUNGW010000106.1, from coordinate 1,215 downwards.
TTTTTCTATGTGTATGCGCCGCTTCCGTCCATCTATTCCAAAGAAGCGCCAGTACATTTCCTTTCTGTCCCCCTCGCATTTCCGTTCCGGATATGGTATGATACATAATAGAATCAGACATATATTACGATGCCGGGGCAGCGCTTCTTTGCTCCCGGTCAGAACGAGGAGGCATTTTATGCCAGGATTTACCACCCACTATATTTTAGGAATGAAGGCATTCAACGACCTTCCCAATAACCAGCTGAAGCACATCATTGCCAAGTACCGCTGGCTTTACCAGCTTGGCCTGCAGGGACCGGATATGTTCTTCTACAACATCCCGATCCTCCGCCACAGGGATTACCGCAATGTAGGCTCCTATATGCACGAGCACCACATCCAGGATTTTTTCGTCTGCTATCTGCGCCATCTGGACGCCATCGAGTCCCGGCAGCAGCGGCAGGAGGGGCTTGCGTATTTCTGCGGCTTTCTCTGCCACTATATCGGCGATTCCATCTGCCATCCTTACGTATACGGGCGGATCGGCTACGATGTGAAGAATCCCACGATTCAGGCCCACAGCCGCCACGCCGCCCTTGAGAACGACATCGACGCCCTTCTTCTCTGGAAGTACAAAAAGAAAAAGCCGTCCCAGTTCAACCAGGCGGCTACCATCTGCTTAAATGGCATGGAGATGCAGTTTGCCTCCCATTTTCTGGCAAAATGCATCAACGAGGTATATTATCCCATCACCTACAACAATAGTTTCCAGGTGACCCCCAGCATGGTGTACCGGTCCATTATGGCCATGCGCTTCGGCTGCCGCACGCTGGCGGATCCTTCCGGCAGGAAGGCCAGCGGCATCGCCTTCGTGGAAAACCTGATTCTGAAAAAACCAGTGGCCTCTGCCAAGCTGGTCACAGACAAGGTGAGCAACCCGAGAGAATGTCTGAATCTGGATCATGAGATCTGGTGCAATCCCTGGGACAAGCGGCTGGCCTCCGACGCGTCCTTCCCGGACCTGTTCCGCCAGTCCCTGTTAAAATGCAGCAACGTCTACGCAATCATCAACAGCCGCCTTGTTCCCAAGGGCCGCGGAGAGGATCCCGATCTTGACTGGCTTCTCAACGAGCTTGGCAGCTACTCCTACCACAGCGGCCTGTCCGTATATGACTGATATATAACGGGCATACATGACCGGCACGTATGACCGGCATACGTGACTGACATACG
>JAUNGW010000105.1 GCA_030524245.1 Eubacteriales bacterium | reverse complement strand
CCATTGCCACGAACACGGCCATGAACATGAGCACGACCATAGCCATGAACACGATCAAGAACACGATCACACCCATTCCCATTCTCACAGCAGCATGCATGATATTGAACACATTGTCCGGGAACATCTTGCCCTCCCGGTGAAGGTGCAGGACGATGTCATGGCCGTATATCGTCTGATCGCAGAAGCCGAAAGCCATGCCCACGGGATTCCCGTATCGGAGATTCATTTCCACGAAGTCGGCACCATGGATGCCATTGCTGACATCACAGCAGTTTGCATGCTGATGGACCGTCTGTCCGTTGACGAAGTGGTGGTCTCCCCGGTTCATGTGGGAAGCGGACAGGTCAGATGCACACACGGAATCCTACCGGTTCCCGCTCCCGCCACCGCCTATATTCTGAGAGACGTGCCGATCTACGGCGGCTCCATCCGCGGAGAGCTCTGCACGCCTACGGGTGCCGCCCTTCTCAGGCACTTTGCAACCCGCTTTGGAAGTCTGCCTGTGATGCGGACGAAGGCGATCGGCTATGGTATGGGCAGGAAGGATTTTGAAGCAGCCAATTGTGTCCGTGTCATGCTCGGTGAAACGGAAGCCGCCGGGGATGAAATATGCGAGCTCAGCTGCAACGTAGATGATATGACGGGGGAAGCCGTCGGGTTTGCCATGGACCGGTTGTTCGACGCCGGCGCCCTGGATGTTTACACGGTGCCGGTCGGAATGAAAAAATCCCGCCCCGGAATCCTCCTTCACGTTATGTGCCGCGCGGAGGATAAGGAGGCCATCCTGCAAACTATTTTTAAACATACCACCACCATAGGCATCCGTGAGAATAAACTGCACAGATATGTTCTCGACCGACACATGGAAACAGTCGAAACCGCTTACGGCTCCATCCGCTGCAAGGTATCCTCCGGTTACGGCGTTACCCGCAGAAAATACGAATACGAAGATGTGTGCCGCATCGCAAGAGAACACAACCTCTCAATAGAGGAAGTTCTGCGGAAAGGTAAAGATTGAAAAATAAGCTCGATGGCTTATTTTTCAATCCCGAGATTTGTGCCGGAGCGTCACAAATCCCAACGCAAAATCAAAGATTTTGCTATAGATGGCAGACGCAAATTTGAGATTTGCGTCGCCCCGTCGCGCGAAAGTGCTCCGGAATGGAGGTAAATATAAAAAATGAAAAACAATAAAAACAGGCAAAATAAAAACCGGAAAACACTTCTCGCCCTGCTTCTCGCCGCGGTCATGGCCACAGGTATAACCGCCTGTGGCGCCGGTGCGGGCAATGGGGACAGCTCGGTCAGTGCAGACAGCGGGAGCAACGGAAGCAGCACAGTCAGTACAGACAGCGAGAACAATGGAAGCAGCGCAAACGGCACAGTCACTGCAGACAGCGCGGCGCAGAAAGACAGCGTCGTCATCGCCATCGGCTCCGAGCCGGAAACCCTTGATCCGACACAGGGCTGGGGACACGGCAATTCTCCCATCGTGCAGAGTACGCTTGTCAAATACACCGCCGATCTGACCTTCGAGAACGATCTGGCAACCGGTTATGAGCTCTCTCCGGACGGCCTGACCTGGACGTTCACGATTCGCGACGACGCCACGTTTACCGACGGCGAAAAGGTCACGGCCGGAGACGTCGCCTTCACTCTCGAAACCGCAAAGGCCGCACAGGGTTCCGTTGATCTCACTTACATGGAAAGCGCTGTGGCCAAAGACGACACCACTGTTGTGATCACGCTTTCTGCTCCTACCTCCATCTTCCTCAATACCCTTGCCTCCATCGGCATCGTTCCGGAACATGCTTACGGGGAAGATTACGGCAGAAATCCGATTGGTTCCGGCCCGTATCAGCTCGTCGAATGGAAGCCCCAGGAGCAGATTATCTTTACGGCCAATGAAGACTACTACGGCGAAGCACCTGCCATTCAGAATGTAACCGTTGTCTTTATGTCCGAGGATGCCGCTCTCGCCGCTGTGCAGGCCGGTGAAGTGGATGTGGCATACTCCACCGCCACTCTCGGAACCACCGAGGTGCAGGGCTATCATGTAGAGGCCATTCCCTCCGCGGATAACCGCGGCTTTACCCTGCCAGTCCTTCCAAATGAGGGCAGGACGACAGAGAGCGGCGCGCCGATCGGCAACAACGTCACCTGCAACATCGAAATCCGCCAGGCCATCGCTTATGCCATCGACCGCCAGCAGATTGCCGACACGGTTCTGAATGGTTTTGGCAGACCCGCCTATTCTGAAAATGACGGTATGCCCTGGAATAATCCGGAAGTCATGATCGAAACAGACGTTGACTATGCCAAAAAGCTCCTTTCTGATGCCGGCTGGTCTGATACCGACGGCGACGGCATTGTGGAAAAGGACGGTCTGAAGGCGGAATTCAGATGTGTGTACCCTTCCGGTGATTCTGACCGGCAGGCAATCGGTATGGCCGCCGCAGAGCAGCTCATGGACATTGGCATTAAAGTGAATGTGGAAGGTCTGAGCTGGGATGAGATCATGAATGTCATGTTCTCCGAAGCGGTTCTGATGGGATGGGGCTCCGCGAGCCCGAATGAGACCTACTACCTGTATCGTTCCGAGGGCGCTCTGCTGGATGACTTCTACAACCCCGAGGGCTACCAGAGCGAAGTGACCGATGGCTATCTGAATACCGCCATGGCCGCCCTGACAGTCGAAGAAGCGAACGAGAACTGGCAGAAGGCGCAGTGGGACAGCACGACCGGCACTGCCATGAAGGGCGAGTGCCCCTGGGTCTGGATCGTCAATCTCGACCATGTGACCTACGTTCGTGACGGTCTCTCCATTGGAGAGCAGCCGATCCATGGACACGGACATGGCCTGCCCCTGATTCAGAATCTGAGCGAGTGGGCCTGGACCGAATAATCCGTTTATACGGAGACAGCCTGCTGCATCCTGTCGGTGTGGCAGGCTGAACTTATCCTATCCGGTGAGCAATCTCCCATAGATAAATTTACGCTGGTTTTTGCATGACTAAACTGTTACTCAAAAAGAGGTACTCTTCCATGAAAGGAACCGCGGGACGGCTTTTTCGTATCCTTGTGACTTATAGTATAAAAATAATATCCCTGCTGCTCGCCGTGAGTGTGGTATCCTTTGTGCTCGTCAGCGCATCGCCTGTGGATCCTGTACAGCAGTACATCCTGGGACTTGATACCGCAGTATCGCCGGAGCAGCGCGCGGAAATCGAGGCGTACTGGGGCGTCGGCGACCCGCCTGCGCAGCGGTATTTCTCCTGGCTAAAGGAGCTTCTGCACGGCAATCTCGGGGAATCGGCAATTTACCGCCGTCCGGTCGCGGATGTGATCGGAGAGCGTTTTCTGAATTCTTTCGCGCTGATGCTCTGCGCCTGGCTGCTTTCCGGTCTGATCGGTTTTTCACTGGGCTGCGTCATGGGGATGTACAAAAACAAATGGCCGGATCGAATACTCAAAAAGGTCTGCTATATTTTGAGCACCGTTCCGACCTTCTGGCTCGGATTACTGCTTCTTCTGGTTTTCGGGGTCTGGCTCCAATGGTTTCCCATCGGTTTTTCCTCTCCGATCGGTGTGCTGAGCAAAGACGTCACCCTGTGGCAGAAAATCCATCATCTGATTTTACCGGCATTTACACTGAGCCTGATGTCCTTTTCCAACATTGCGCTTCACACCCGCCAGAAGCTGATCGACGTAATGAACAGCGAGTATGTTCTCTTTGCCAGAGCCAGAGGGGAGGGGCCCTGGACGATTCTGCGCCGCCACGGACTGCGGAATATCCTGCTTCCCGCCCTGACCTTACAGTTTGCTTCGTTTGCCGAATTGTTCGGCGGCTCTGTGATGACGGAAAATGTATTCAGCTATCCGGGGCTCGGCAGCGCGGTATCAGCCGCCGGACTGCAGGGAGATGTTCCTCTCCTGCTCGGTATCACTTTATTCTCCACATTATTTGTCTGTGCGGGCAATATGACTGCGAATCTGCTCTACGGCATCATCGATCCGCAGATACGGGAGGTGCGGGAATGAAAGGCAGAACCCTCTGGAACCACCGGAACTATTGGAACCAACGGACTCGGGCCGTCCTTCTGACCTGTCTTCTGTTTGTTTTACTGGTCGTGATTTACGCCTGTGGCCTGCTCATCTCTGAAGATGCGGTTACCGGCAGCTTTCTGAACGCAAAGCAGCCTCCCAGTCCGGCGCACCCCTTCGGTACGGATGCGTTGGGGCGCGATTTATTTCTCCGCACCCTGAAAGGCTTATCGGTCAGCATGACCGTCGGGGCAGCCGCCTCCGCCATCAGCGCCGTGATTGCGGTATTGGTCGGCATCGCCTCCTCTATGGGGTCCAAACGGGCAGACGCCCTGATCAACTGGATCATTGATCTTGTGATGAGCGTGCCCCATACCGTCCTGATCATTCTGATTTCCTTTGCGCTCGGACGCGGATTAAAAGGGTTGCTGATCGGGATTGCCGCAACGCATTGGTGCAGCCTTGCCCGGCTGATTCGGGGAGAGGTGCTGCAGCTGCGTTCCCAGCAGTACGTCGCCGTTTCCCGCAAGCTCGGGAAATCCAGCGGATGGATTCTGACCCGTCATCTGCTGCCCCATTTGGCTCCGCAGCTTCTGATCGGCCTTGTTCTGATGTTCCCCCATGCGATTCTGCACGAGGCGTCTATCTCCTTTCTGGGATTCGGCTTACCGCCGGAGCAGTCCGCCATCGGCATTATTTTATCTGAAAGCATGCGCTATTTATCCACCGGTATGTGGTGGAGCGCGGTGCTGCCCGGTCTTACTCTCGTCCTGATTGTATTGCTGGTCGATAAGCTGGGAGAATCTCTTCGCACACTTCTCGATCCGTACAGCGCGCAGGAATAGGGCGGAATATTAGCCATGCACAGCGAGGGATGCTTCTTGAACGTAATTCAAGAAGATGAGCCTTCTGTGTGATAACAATGGAATGATTGCCCCGTCGCAAGGATCGCTCAGGAATGGAGTAACCATGGAACCAAAGAATAAATCGCTGCTCGAACTGCATAACCTCTCTGTTTCTTTCCGTATGTACGATCACGGACTGGAGCAGACCGATCTGATGGTGATTTCCGATCTGAATCTCACCGTATACCCCGGTGAAATCGTCGCGATAGCCGGTTCCTCCGGTTCGGGCAAAAGTCTGCTGGCCTCCGCGATTCTGGGGATTCTTCCTGATAACGCCACCGTGCGGGGACATTTACATTACAAGGGGCAGGAGCTTACCGCGAAACGGCAGAAGGAGCTCCGAGGAGCCGAATTTGCGCTGGTTCCCCAGTCCGTCTCCTATCTCGATCCGCTGATGAAAACAGGCGCGCAGGCGGATGGCCATCACAGGCCAAAGCTTACTGATAAAAGAAGGAAGCTGTTTGAACGGTTTCACCTTCCCAAACATACGGAACAGCTCTATCCGTTCCAGCTCTCGGGCGGTATGGCAAGGCGTGTGTTAGTGTCCACCGCTCTCCTCACCGACGCCGAACTGATCATTGCGGATGAACCGACGCCGGGAATGAGTCTCGACCAGGCGCTGGAGGCAATGAAAATGTTCCGTGAACTGGCGGAGGAAGGACGGGCTGTGATTCTGATTACCCATGACATTGATCTGGCGTTTGAGTTTGCAGACCGCGTCGCCGTTTTTTATGCAGGAACCACCGTTGAGACAGCGCCTGCTTCTGATTTCAAAGCCGGGCCTCAGGCGCTGAGACACCCTTACTCCCAGGCTTTGTGGCGGGCTCTTCCGCAGAACGACTTCGAACCGATCCCCGGCTTTCAGCCCTATGCCGGTCATTTGCCGAAGGGCTGTCTGTTCGCTCCGCGCTGCCCCTATAAGACGGCGCAGTGCGAAAAACAGCTTCCGCCGGTGCGTGAGATCAGAGGCGGAGAAGTGAGGTGTTATTATGGCTCTTGAAGCAAGGAACATTTATTTCAGATATGACCGCAAACAACCCTGGATCCTTGAGAATCAGAGTATCAGACTGGAAAAGGGGGAACGTCTGGCCATTCTCGCTCCCAGCGGTTACGGAAAAACGACGCTGGCCATGCTGCTGGCCGGTTATCTGGAACCCGTAAAGGGAGAGATTCGTCTAGAGGAAAAACCGCTTCCAAAAACCGGCGTCTGTCCAGTGCAGCTGATCTGTCAGCACCCGGAAAAAGCAATCAACCCCCGCTGGCGCTTACAACGGGTTCTTGAAGAAAGCGGAGAGCTCCGGGAGGATGTGCTGGATGCGTTCGGGATTGAGCGGGAGTGGCTGACTCGTTTTCCCCGGGAGCTTTCCGGCGGCGAACTGCAGAGATTCTGTGTTGCGCGGGCCCTGATGAGCGGCGCTGATTATCTGATCTGTGATGAAATCAGCGCCATGCTGGACGTCATCACGCAGGCACAGATCTGGAAAGTCGTTTTGACGGAAGCTACGCGGCGGAATATGGGAATCATTGCCGTCACACACAATAAACATCTGGCGGAACGAATCGCAACGAGGATATGTTCTCTTAACAAGCCGGTTATAGAGCGGGACTTTCTGGCTATACGTTCTTAAAACGATCGTACACTGTGAAATATAACGCTGCTGACCGCCGCTCAATGCATCGATTAAGATATAGGCCAATCTCCCTTAAGTTTGCCAGATTAAAATGGACGAATGACAACGAGCCGGCTGGGCAATTCCAGCCGGCTCTCCTTATGGTGTTCGCGCCTGAATAAATTTCGTCACCAGCTCTGCATACTGTTCCAGCCGCACCATCAGCGCCAGGTGTCCGCCTATCAGGTCGGTCACTACTGTCGGACTCGGCATCAGTGCGATCAGGTCCTCCCGGCAGGCCGGGGTGAAGGTGGCATCATCCTCGGAGAGGATCAGCAGCACTCTCCCCTCCCACGGGGCAAAATCATCACGGGACATACCGAAGTAGTGCTCCGCATCACAGAGAAAGTCGATCATGTGCTGTTCATATGGCTTGGTGAGCAGCTCCATCATAGCATCGCACAGTTCTTCCATAGCGGCTTTTTCCTGAGTTGTAAAGCCATCGGTTTTCTTTTTCATCACCGCCCACCTCATCATCCGCTTGATGAGCGGGAACGGCAGGATCGACAGCCACTTTTTGAACGTCCGCTGGCTCCCGATCATCTTCACCAGATCCTGATACCCCACCTCGCTCATACTGCCGGACAGCGAACAGGTATTGGAGAGCACCAGCCCCTCCACCACTTCCGGATGACGGGAAGCAATGACCTGCGCCACAACGCCGCCCAGAGACTGTCCCACCAGCCATACCTTTTCCTTCAGATGGCAGAGCAGTTCTGCCACGGCGTCGGCAAACACGCCATTGTCCGCGAACTGAATCTGATAGTCAAAGGTCAACACCGAAAAGTCCCCGGCAAACCGGGCAAAATGTTTGTAGAACAGGTCGGACAGCCCGATGCCGCCCGTGAGCAGAACCATGGTGGCCTTTGCCTCTGGATTTTTATAGTAGCGATAGGTAAAGGGTTTCCCGCCGCTGACAATGAAGTCGGCAGCAGGATAGGTTTTTCTGAACTCTGCAAGCGTCATAGGGATCACCTCCGCCTATCCTATTTTTTTGCAGCAGCAGACACGATCCCGCCTGCACCGCCAGTATCCGGCAGCTTCCCGCTTCGTGAGCGATTCCTTTGCCGCCATTGCAAGCCCACCTGGAATAAATGGTACGTATCCACTCCGCATTCCTTTTTCAAAGGATAAAATTTTGCATTTAGATTAGCTATAACTAACCGAATTCACTATACACATTTTTACTGCGAAACGCAACATACAAGAACATTTTCACTTCTATCTTTTAGCAGGGCCTCAGCGTGCACAGATACTATTTACAAAAACGATATAACAGCCAAAATCACCGATTGTCTTGCGACAGTAGCTGTTATCCTCTTCATTTCCAAGTTGATCACGCCATGCCGCTTTTTTCCCCTGCATACGCAGATATCTTGCAAGCATATTAAAGTGAATAATCATAGAATTATGATGCGACGTTCGTAAAGAATCCGTATCCATCTTTTCTTCTCTCGATAATCTCATCCAGCCAGCACGTATTGCCGCGTATTTTGTGGCAGCATCAACAAGCTCTTCATATAATTCAATGGCATCCGCATCATTGCCAATCTCAGATATCAATTCACTGTGCAGACTCTGCATTTGATTGAAATCAAGAACGTAAGGCTCCTTCAAGTAACTCTCAAAAGTATTCATCATAGGGCCCATCTCCTTCTTTAAAGTTGATACTATGAGTTCTATTACAGTGATGTTTTCAATCATTCAGGGGGAATACATTCTATCATAAATAAGCTTCTAAATTCCATGAAAATTCAAGCTGCCGTTCCAAAATAATAACAGTTCAAAGCACGGATGAAAGATTTCGGCTTCCACATCCTTTTCAATCAGATTCTTTCTCTTATCCAGTGCTCCCTGCTATTTGTCAGAACTTCGCTATGCAAAACACTTGCCAACATAGAAATCCCTGCTCCGTGAATGCATAAGGAAGCGTTCTGCGACCGCCATAGTTATTTTCTTCCTGCTCAGAACTTGAGATACCAATTTGGCATTTCAAATTGATGATACGATTATCCATCTTTTTCTTACCCCATGCTTTAAAAAGATTATCGGTCTGTTATGCTCTGCATACCAAGCTCGCCGAACAGAAACGTATGGGTATGTCATCCAAAAACACACACTCCCATTGCAAGGCAAGAATTTCTTCTCGGCACAGGCCAGAATACAAACCTATCACATGGTAAAATTGGCTCCTTTAACTTCCCCTACTAACTTACCCCTTTAACTTGCCCCTTTAACT
>JAUNGW010000104.1 GCA_030524245.1 Eubacteriales bacterium | reverse complement strand
GATTCCGGGGGCCAGGAAACGGAAGACACGGAGGAAACGGGCCCAGGAAAGAAGTAAAGGGCAAAAGGACGCAGCCTGCTTCAGCTGCGTCCCTCCGGCGGAACAAAAAAGTCTTTTTCTGTAAACAGGCAGATCCCGTTCAGGAATTCCTCCGTGGTGCATTGATCCGCCTGCTCCAGATAGCATTTCACAATATCAAAATAAAAATCAACCATCAGGCTGGTAAAAATGGGCGCCGGAAGCTTAAGCCGGTAGCCCTTTTTTTCTGCCTCCTGGATCTTTTCATTCATAATCTGAATCAGTCCCTGGCGGATGATGCGGATCAGGTCGCCGTCCTTGTTGGCCCGGTAGATCTTCTGGTAGAGAATCTGATTCTCGCTGATATGCCGGATCAGGATCGTCAGGAAGTCCCGCACGGAATCGCTGTTTGTAAGATAGAGAACGTCCTCGTTCAGGCCTGTTTCATCCAGAAGCGTCCGCATATAGTAGTGAAGCAGGTCGTATTTGTCCTCAAAGTAGCGGTAAAAGGTGGAGCGTGATATCAGGGCGGCGCTGCAGATATCGGTCAGGGTGATCTGCTCCAGAGGAAGGGCGGAAAGCTGTGAAAACAGTGCGCCCCGGAGCAGGGAATAGGTACGGCGGGCCGTGGTGCTGTTGTTTTTTGCAGGTAAGTGTGCCATTACAAATCTCCCTTGAGTATGTGAATCTGGACAAAAATCGAAAATTGTCTCATTTAAAACGGGTTGCTGAAATCTGATACTTGAGTATTTTAACATAAATATAGATAATAGTGCAAGAAAAGTAAGGAAGACAGCAGTGAGGAGCAAAGAGACTATGGGAGAAAAACTTGCACGGTTTATTATACAGAAAAGAAAATGGATCGAAACCATATTTTTCGCGGGCTGTATTTTTTCGGCTGTCGCCATGCTGTTTGTCAATGTCAATTATGACCTGACAAAGTACGTGCCGGCCGACGCCCAGTCAAGCCGGGGCCTGGAGGTGATGAAGAAGGACTTCGGATATCCGGGAACGGCCAGGGTCATGCTTAAGGACGTGACGCTTTATGAGGCGAAGCAGTATAAGGATAAGCTGGCGGCGGTGGACGGCGTGGATCAGGTTCTCTGGTGCGACAGCACGGTGAACGTCTACGCCGGCGAGGATTTCATCAACATGGATGAAATTGAGGATTATTATAAGGACGGCTGCGCGGTCATGGACATCACCTTTGACGAGGAGTCGGACTCTGAGAGGACGGAGCAGGCCATCGATGAGATGAAGGCCATTACCGGAGACAAGGGCTGCTTCGTGGGCATGGCGGTGCAGAACAAGTCGCTGATTGAGACGACCGGCCGGGAGATGAGCAGGATCCTGGTGGTGGCGGTGATCATGATTTTCGTGGTGCTCTGCTTTTCCACCACGGCATGGACGGAGCCGATTCTGTTCATGCTGGTTATGGGCGTGGCGGTGCTCTTAAACAAGGGCACCAATGTTTTTCTGGGCACCATTTCCTTCCTGACGGACAATGTGGCCATCATCCTGCAGCTGGCCACCTCCATGGACTATTCCATTTTCCTGCTCGACGCGTTCATGCGCTGGAGGGACTCGGGGCTTTCCGATGAGGAGGCCATCACGAAGGCGGTGGAGGAGGCCATCAACTCCATATTCGCCAGCAGCCTGACAACGATTGTGGGATTTCTGGCCCTGGTAACCATGAAGTTCAATATCGGCTTTGATATGGGCCTGGTGCTGGCAAAGGGAATTGTGTTCAGCCTGGTGTCGGTGGTGTTCTTTATGCCGGCCATGATCTTAAAGTTTGAGAAGGTGAACGACAAGACGAAGCACCGGTCCTTCTTCCCGGATTTTTCCGGACTTGGAAGGCTGATCTACCGGTTCCGGTACGCTGTGCTGGCGGCGGTGCTGCTGATTACGCCGCCGTCCTATGTGGCCCAGGGAATGAATCATTTCCTGTACGGAAACAGCGCCGTGGGCGGAGCCAAGGGCACCCAGGTGTATGACGACGATCAGGAGATCACGGCCCGGTTCGGGCGCAGCAACATGCTGCTTCTGGTGTATCCGAACAATGATATGGTGGCGGAGAAGCAGCTGTCGGACGCGATAGAGGCGCTTCCCTACGTGAAGAGTGTGACGTCCATGGCGAACACTCTTCCGGAGGGAATCCCGGAGGACTTTCTTCCTTATGGTACGACAAGCCAGCTCCACACGGAGGACACGGCCAGGATGCTTTTGTACATACGGACGAAGGGAGAGAGCGACAAGTCCTTCCAGTATACGGATGAGATCCGGGATCTGATGAAGCAGTATTATCCGGAGAATTCCTACGTGGTGGGAGAGACGCCTTCCACTCAGGACATCAAGGCAACCATTACAGAGGACAATGCGCGGGTGAACATCCTGTCCTTGCTGGGCGTGTTTCTGGTGGTTATGGGAAGCTTCCGGTCCGTGCTGATCCCGGTGGTGGTTATGATTCCCATCGAGGTGGCTATTTTCCTGAATATGGCGATTCCTTATATTCAGGGCGTGGATATGGTTTACATGGGCTATATTATTGTCAGCAGCATTCAGCTGGGCGCTACGGTGGATTATTCCATTCTGCTGACCAACAACTATATTGCAAAGCGCAGGACGCTGCCGAAGCGGGAGGCCTGCGTGGAGGCCATAGCCCGTTCCTGCCCGTCTATTTTTACGTCGGGCGCCATTATCACCCTGGCGGGTTATATTGTGCATCTGATTTCCACCACGGCGGCCATCGGCGATCTGGGACATTTGATCGGCCGGGGCGGACTGCTCAGCATGATTTTTGTGCTGACGCTGCTGCCGTCGCTTCTGGTGCTGTCAGACCGGTTCATTATTGAGAAGGACTGGAAGCGGCCCAGACGGTTTTTGAAGGAGCGCTACAATCACCGCGTACAGCAGTTCCACCGGCGGGCGGAGCGGATCCGGACGCGGCTGGAGCTGAAAACGGGAAAACAGACAGGAGGAAAGGATCATGAAATATAGATATAAAAAAATAGGAGCAGCGGGACTGGCAGCCCTGATGGCCTGCGCCAGCTTTCCGGTTTCGTCCTTCGCAGGCCCGGCGGCAGTGTCGGTGGACGAGAGCATGTATGTGAATCTGGATTATTACGGAAAGCCGGAGAAGATAAATGTGGTAAAGGGCGTAAGCTTAAACGGCCAGACGGCGTTTACGGATTACGGCACCTATCTGGACGTGACGAACATGACGGATCATACGCAGCCGGAGATAAAGGACGGCGAGGTGGCCTGGAAGCTTCCGGAGGAGGAGAAGGGCCGCTTCTACTACAAATGCGGCCTGGATACGGCGCAGGTGGTTCTGCCCTGGGATTTTGACGTGTCCTACAAGCTGAACGGAGTTCCCACAGACGGGGATAAGCTGGCCGGCGCTTCGGGCACGGTGGAGATCCATGTGGAGGCCAGAGCCAACGACCAGGCGGCGGAGTATTACAGAAACAATATGATTCTGGCCGTGGCCGTGCTGGCGGATCTGACAAAATGCTACAGCGTGGAGGCGGAGGGTGCCCAGATACAGAATCTGGGAAGCCAGACGGGGGTTGTATTTACGGCTCTGCCCGGAGAGGACGGGGATTATACGGTTCGCCTGGGCACGGACAGCTTTGAAACGAACGGCGTATTTATGACCATGATTCCCGGAACCGTGGAGGATCTGGAGCATGTGACGGACTTAAAGGACGCGAAGGACACCTGGAAGGAGAGCGGGGATCAGTTTTATGACAGCATGGAGCAGATGGCTCTTTCTGTGGAGGCCATGCGGGACGGCGTGGGTGCGCTGCAGAGCGGTCTTGGCTCGGCGGAGAGCGCAAGACAGACCTGGAGCGGCTCCAAAGACCATATTCTGGACGGAAACGATCAGGTGCTCCAGTCTCTGACTGCGGTTTCCCAGCAGGTGGAGGCGATGGTTCCTCACATCGAGACGGCCAAGGAGGCGGCGAAGGTGGTTCACGACAGCATGGGAGAGATCGTGGATACCACCAGGGAGCTGCAGGATCCGCTGCGGAAGCTGAATACGGCGCTGCGGGGACTCAGAAGCGGGTCAGATGATTTGTCGGACGAGATTCCCGCTCTGACTGGCCTGATGCAGCAGCTGCTTGCTCTGGACGCGGCCCTGCAGGCCAGTGAGCAGGCTTATGTGACCCAGCTGGGCCAGCTGGCAGGCAGTCTGGCCCAGATCGATGAGGATTACTACGAGGAGGATGCAGAGCTGGTCAATGACCTGGAGGATACGGCAAGTCCCAGCAACGCGGCCTCTGCGGCCGGCATAAGCGCCGGAGCGAATGCCGGCGCCGGCGTGGCCATGAATACGGCGGAGCTTATGCAGGCGCTGATGCAGAAGAAGGCGGCGCTGGAGAAGCTGGCGGCGGCCAGCAGCCGGCTGGCCGGAAGGCTGTCCAATCTTCTGGAGGATGTGGCTGACACGGCGAAGTATACGGCGGAGCTGACTGATTATATGGATGTTCTGGTGGAGGATACCGCGGATCTGTATGATTCTGTGGAGGTCTATTATCCGGATTTCCAGAACAGCCTGGATGATACGGAGGAGCTGGTAAACAGGACGACGGCGGCCTTAAACAACAGCATCAGCACGGCGGCGCTGATTCAGAATACCCTGCGGGAAAGCAGCGGAAGCATTGACGCGGCAGCCAGGGACAGCATTCAGGGCACCATGGAGCTGCTGGACAAGAGCCTGAGCGTTTTAGACAGCACCGCCTCTGTGCGGAAGGCGGGACGGAGCATGAAGGACGTGATGGACCGGGAGTGGGAGGATCTGGACGGAGATACCAGATTCCTTTATATGGATCCGTCTGCGGAGAAGGTTTCCTTCACCTCGGATAAGAATCAGGAGCCGAATTCCCTTCAGATCATCCTCCGGACGCAGGAAATCAGCCTGGACGACGGGGACGCGCTGATGGACGCGGAGACGGAGGAGGCCGCCCAGGGGCCGCTGCAGCGGATGTGGAACGTGCTTGTGCGGCTGTGGGAGGCAGTTACGGAGATCTTCAGGACAAGATAAGGGGGAACGATCATGGATGGAAAACAGATAATCACGGTGGGACGGCAGATCGGAAGCGGCGGCAGCTGGATCGGCGAGGAGACGGCAAGGCGCCTGGGAGTCAGGTGCTATGACCGTCAGCTGATCGAGATGGCCTGCGCCTACGGGCAGGTGGATCTGGAGCGGATGAGGGCGGCGGAGGAAAAGCGGCCGAATCCATTTCTCTACCAGGTGCCCAGGGAAATACAGAATGATAAGACCGGGAGGGGAATCGCCATTCAGGACATGGTATTTAACCTGCAGTCGGACGTGATCCGGATGCTGGCCCGGGAAGAGTCCTGTGTGATCATTGGACGGAGCGCGGATTATGTGCTGCGGGAGGATCCGGATGCATTTTCAGTGTTTATCTGCGCCGATATGGATCAGCGGATCGAGACTGTTATGACGGAATACCGTCTTACAAGAGATCAGGCCGTCAGCCTGATTAAGAAGACGGATAAGGCGAGGCGGAATTACTACGAATGCTATACCGGCAAACGGTGGGGCGCAAGAGAGAGCTATGATCTGACCTTAAACAGCTCGAAGCTGGGGCGGGCAGGCTGTGTGGAGCTGATCTGCGACCTGTACCGGAAACGGGTGGCTGCAAGGGAGGAGCAGTAGACTGATGAAACAGCATATAATAAGACGGTTAAACAACATAAAGCGTATGGCGGCGTTTTCGCTGGTGCTTGCCGCGGCAGGCAGCCTTGCCGGCGGGACGGAGGCCCGGGCGGAAGAGACGGATACGTCTTTTCAGCGGCAAGGCACATATGAGGACATGGAAAGAACCGAAAAGAAATCGGGAATCGGAAAGCTGTATCTTGTCTTTGATTCTGATCTGGGCATCGGCGCAGACGGGCGCAGCGTGTATGTGACGCCGGAGGCGGACCGGGCCAGCTCGGAAAAATATTATGTGGACGATGTGCAGGTGCTCAATGACGACATGGAGGATTTTAACAGCTCAAATCCGCCGGAGCTGGAGGTGACGCTGGTGTCCGGAGACGAGGATCTGTGGTATTTTTCCTCAGAGGGAGCAGGCGGGTTTAAGCTGACTCTTTCCGAGGAGTCCAAATCGCGGTATGAGAAGGTGCGCTTCGTCAGCGCAGAGCGGCAGGATGACGATGCCACGCTGATTCTGCGGGTACAGCTGCTTTTCGATGAGGATATGACGGTGAGAAGAACGGCCTCTCCGGTGATTTCCGCGGGCGGGGCAGGCAGCGGAGGCCCCGGTGTGTCTGAGAAGGCCGGGGAGACGTCCGTCTCCGGCTGGGAGCCGGGAAAGAAAGGCCTGGCTGTCTGGGATAAGACTGATTCCGCCGGATATTACCAGGTTCAGCTTCTGCGGGACGGCGCGGACGCGGATATTATGCGGTCCGTGTACTGGACCAGCTACGACTTTTCAGAGAAAATGACCCAGCCGGGAGCCTACAGCTACCGGGTGCGGGCTGTGGACGCAGTTACCCGTGAAAAAGGCGAATGGATCCTGTCAGGGGTGCTGACGGTGGGCGCTTAGGGCAGTGGCATGTCCTTTGGAGGATGCATATCATAAAGAAAAAGCAAAAGGAGATTTTCTTTATGAGAGATATTACACTGTGTCATCCGAAGCTGCAGCTTCTGGCGGGACGGCTGATGGAGGAGTGCCGCAGGAACGGACTTGCGGCCGCTGTCGGCGAGACGCTCCGGACGGTGGCGGAGCAGGACGCTCTGTACGCCCAGGGCCGTACCAGGCCTGGAAGGATCGTCACCAACGCCCCCGGAAAAAGCTACAGCTCCTACCATCAGTGGGGCACTGCCTTTGACATTTACCGCAATGACGGCCGCGGAGCCTACAATGAGGCCGGCGGCTTTTTTGACAGGGTGGGTAAAATCGGCATGGACTTAGGGCTGGAATGGGGAGGAACCTGGAAATCCATTGTGGATAAGCCGCATTTTCAGCTGCCGGACTGGGGAAGCAGCACCAGCGGGATCAAAAAGCTGTACGCAGATCCGGAGGAATTCAAAAAGACCTGGTATCCGGAGACGGTGAAGACCGGCTGGGTGCAGGAGGACGGCGGATGGAGATTTTATCTGCGTGACGGCAGCGGCAGATATGTGTCCAATGATTGGCTGAAGGACGGAGATAACTGGTACTGGTTCGACGGCGCAGGCCATATGGTTCACGACACCTGGTACAGCTACAAGGGCTTCTGGTTTTATCTTGGCGGCAGCGGAGCCATGATGAAGGGGCTGCAGGACATCGGCGGAAAATGGTACTATCTGGATGAAAACGGCGTGATGGCCACCGAACCGGTGACGCTGACGCCGGACGACGACGGCGCGCTGAAGATGCCCGGCATGGCTGCATAGAGTTCTTGCGTTTTTTTCTCATTGCCTGTATAGTATCCTTAGAAGAAGATGACCGGGATGCGTATACAAAAAGGAGAAGGATAACATGGAGATAGGAACCGGGCTTTATGTGGAGCAGAAGCAGGCGCTGTCCGTGGGACAGGTGCAGTCGCTGAACGTGCTGGCGCTGACCAACCAGGAGCTGGAGGATTTCCTGATGAACGAGTATCTGGAAAACCCCATGCTGGAGAATACCAGCGACAAGGAAAACGAGATGATCACCGACATGGAGCGGATCTACGAAAGCGGCAGCTCCTTTAAGGATCAGTATCTGGATAACCCCGAGGATGAGGACCGGCGGAGAAATGACGTGCGGGCCAGGCAGGGCAGCTCCTTAAAGGAGTATCTGCTGACCCAGCTGGACCGGAGCGCTTATTCGGCGCGCCAGTGGGAGATTATGGAGTATCTGACGGACTGTCTGGATGAGAAGGGGTATCTGACCTGTCCGGCGGAGGAGCTGGCAGGGCCGTCCGGCTATGAGGCCGCAGAACTGAGACAGTGTCTGGCGGTTTTAAAGGAGCTGGAGCCGGCGGGGATTTTTTCCGCGGATCTTGCAGAGTGCCTGGAGAAGCAGCTTCGGGTGAAGGGCGTGGTGGACGAGAAGCTGTTTCGTCTGCTGCGGGAATTTCTGACGGAGCTGATGAATGGCCAGATCGGAGTGATTTCCAGGAAGCTGGGAGTTTCCACAGTGCAGGTAAAGGAGTATCTCCGCCTGATCGGAAGCCTGAATCCGCGGCCGGTGATGGATATCCAGAAGGATGAGACGGAGTATGTGGTGCCGGACATTATCGTTACCCGTCACGGCAGTCAGTGGGATGTGTCCATCAATGACGGCTGGATGGGAGAATACCGGTTCAACGACTACTATATCCACATGATGGAGCAGTCGAAGGATCCGGAGCTGCAGGCCTATTTTAAGGAGCGGCTGGAGCGGGCCAGATTTGTCATAAACTGTGTGGAGCAGCGGCGGAGAACTATTATCCGGATTGTGGAGGAGATTTTAAAGCTGCAGGCGGATTATTTTGAAGGAACCGGCGACTTAAAGCCGATGCAGCAGGAGGATATTGCCGGCCGGCTGGGGATTCACGTATCTACCGTAAGCCGCGCCATCAAGGGGAAATATATTCAGTACCGGCAGTCCATTCCGCTGAAGGCTTTGTTTTCCGTGGCTCTGTCAGAGGGCGGGGACGGAGAGGGCGGCGTGTCTCCGGAGGAAATCCGCCGGCGGATCCGCGCCATGATCGCGGAGGAGGAAAAGCCGCTCAGCGATCAGAAGCTGGCGGAGCAGCTGCTGGCGGAAGGGATTTCCGTGTCCAGACGGGCGGTGGCCAAATACAGGATTCAGATGAATATTCCAGATTCCAGACAGAGGGGGATGCTTCGGTAGAGGCATCCTCTTTTGTCGCGGACGGTTGCGCAAACGGCGGG
>JAUNGW010000103.1 GCA_030524245.1 Eubacteriales bacterium | reverse complement strand
TCCTGATACGGATTGCCGGCGCCGGGCTTTCGATAGATAATTGTATCATCCCATCCCTGGGAGGAACGGCGCTGAGAAGCAGGTTCCTGACCTTTCGCACCCTGTTTTCTTGCTGCTGCTCTCCGCTGCTGGCGCGCACGCATGCGGTCCAGCTCATCTTCATAGGAAGGTCCATCGTTTCGCATGGTTTTTCCTGTCCTTTCTCCTGTTGTGCTGTGCCCTGCCGGCTTAGTCAGCCAGTCTTCGGTAATAGGGCCAGTTTGCGTCGCGGACGGCAACACAGACATTATTTACCGGTCCGCTGCTTTCATGTATACATTGAATCTTTCCATCCGGCGTCCATCCAAGGAACATAATTACATGGGCCTCTGTTCCTGTTCTGACGATGATATCGCCTGGCTGAAGTTCGTTGCGCTTAATTTTTTTTCCGAGGGTGGCCAGACCGGAGGTGCTTTCATACGGAAGCCGTCTGCCTGTCACCGACCAGTATACCCAGTTGATCCAGCCGGAGCAGTCAAGTCCCTTCAGCACGCGTCCCTTATAATCAGCCGTTGTAAAGACGCCGAAGCTGTTGGATGTATAATCCGGTGCGGAAGGCTTGCCGCCCCAATAGTAAGGAACCTTTCCTACAGAATTTAAAGCAAACCGGATCAGCTCCCGCCGGGTATTGGAAAGATCAGCGGGAAGCTCCGCCATGTATGCATTGATCTCCTCAGGCGTCAGCGGGTTTCCGGTGGATATGGCAGATACTGTAAGGCCGTATTTTTCAAACCAGTCCTGATTGCTCAGCTGGACAGCCGAGGCTATCGTATAACGGTTCCAGCCAGGCCACTCATCTTCCGCATCCAGAGCCTCCTGGCTGCTGCCTGTTTCATCAATGGTGAACAGATTCTTTTCCTCGTCCAGTCCGATGATCTTCATATGAATAATCAGATCTACGTGGCCGGGACAGTCGGAAAGCCTGGTCTCTGGCTTTGGAGTCTCTGTGCCGTTTGAAGGGCTGGCCTGTTCAGACTCAGCAGCTGGCGCAGAGCTTTCCGCATCAAAGCTCTCCTGGCTGGCTGAGGATTCCGCGCCAGAGCTTTCTGCGGCATTATCTGCTCCGGCAGTGCTTTCTCCGGAGGCCTCTGAAGCTTCCGGAGATGGTGCGGCGGCTTCTGTGACGCCGGGGCCGAATGCAGCCGCAGCCTCTTCGGAAAACGGTGTCTCCGCTGTCTGCGCCAGTACCGGAGAAAAGCTTTCCGGCACTGTTTCTGCAGGCGCAGTCTCCGCGGCAGTTGTCTCCGGCTCGGATTCAGTCTTTATTTTGGCGGTAATGACGCGGGATACGGATTCCTGGGGGGCTGTGTTTTCCTCAGAAGCCCCCTCCGGCGCGGCAGCTCCGGTTTCCTGCTCTTCGCCGGACATCAGCGCCGCTTCCTCCTCCTGCGCCTCGCGCTCCAGCTCCTCCATCTCCCGCTTTTCGTCAGCATCGCTCATGCATCCGGAGCAATAATAAAGATCGCTGATGCTTACCGTATAGGAGTGAGAGCTTTCCCACAATTCATTTGCATAGGACAAAAACAGATCATAATCGTCCACGCCCTTAAAGTACGTGTAAAGGTTTGCCAGGGACATGATATCCGGCACATTGGAATACGGTGTGATGGCATGTCCATCACCGTCGGTTACGGTCATGCGGATGTTCTTAAAGGTATTGACGGTCCATGTGGACGGATTGTTTTTATCGTGGCGCTCGTCCTTGGGATTGTATTTTCCGGTGACGCTGCTTACCGGACGGCCGAGCCTTCCGGCCATTTGAGCTGGAGTTACGTCCGCGTAATCGTAAATATTGCTGATCCATTCCTCATCGCGGGTCATCAGCTCCTTAAAGGCTTTTCCGGCCAGACTCTGCGTAATGTCGTTTGTATCAGCTCCTTCCGGAAAATAATGGGCCAGATTCAGTTCTACCGGTGTTGGCTGCCATACAGCTTCGGTTTCTGGTTCCGCCTGTGCAGTTTCTGCTGCGGCAGTCTCCGCCGGCTCAGGCGGCAGAGCCGCAAAAACCGGTCCGGTCTCCTCTTCCGTCTGTGCCGGCACGTACAGCTGGGATACAGCTATGCTCCCTCCGCCCAGCAGGAGCATACAGCCGGCCGCTGCGCATTTTTTCTTATGCTGAACCACGAACCGGAGCATATTCCTGATCTGTAATCGGCTGTTGTTTTTTTTGCTCATATATTGTATACCTTGCTTCCATTCATTCAGTATCATAGGAGGGCAAAAGACCTTTTGACCCCAACATCATAATATTTTATCACAGATGAAAATGGAAAAACAGAGTCAATCTTTTAATATTTGATTAAGAATGGGCTTCTTTTTAGAGGAATTGACGAATACAGGAAGTTGAGCTATAATAATCCCATTCTGCCAAAAGGAGGGGGCGGAATCGTATAGCAAAGCTAAGCGCCATGTACCTTCAGGCCGTTCGTGAATGGCTCCGGAGCGGAGCCGGGCTTTTTAAGGTTGACGAGGTGGAGAGAGAATCGAATATTCGGCGGGTGCTCTCCCATGCTGCTTTCGGGCATGTGTATTCTGTAAAAATATGCGGGTAACTGCAAAACAAAGTCAGAATAACCGAAGAAATCAGGAATAAAAATAAAAAAGGAGACAAATTATGTGTGGAATTATCGGATATTCCGGACCGCTCGATGCCCGGAAAATTCTTTTGGACGGCCTTGCCGGTCTGGAATACAGAGGCTATGACAGCGCCGGAATCGGTCTTTGTATGGAGGATTCCAGCATCTGCGTGGCAAAGACTGTGGGAAAGGTGAAGGCGCTCAGAGAGTACTGCGATGCCAGCGTCAGAGGAACCGCCCACAGTGGAATCGGTCATACCCGCTGGGCAACCCACGGCGGCGTAACCCAGGCCAATGCCCATCCTCACCGGGCTGGCCGCGTCACGCTGATCCACAATGGGATCATTGAAAATTATCATGAGCTGACAAAAAAATATCACCTGGAAGACAAACTGGTGTCTCAGACTGACAGCGAGGTGGCGGCATGGGTTCTGGACAGTCTTTACGATGGAGATCCGCTGGAGGCGATCCGGCAGCTGATGGGGCTTCTGGAGGGTTCCTACGGCTTTTGTATCCTGTTTGACGACCAGCCGGGTTCTGTTTATGCAATCCGCAGCGTAAGCCCCCTTGTGGCGGCTTATACGCGGTCAGGCGCCATGATCGCTTCCGATCTGACGGCGCTGATCCCCTACACCAACCAGTATTTCGTGGTGCCGGAGGGAAAGATTGTGCGGCTTACCCCCTACAAGGTTCACGTATATGACGCCGTGGAAGGGTTTCCCAAGGTTTATCCGGAAATCATGACGGTCAACTGGAATATGGACGCAGCCATGAAAAACGGCTATCCGCATTATATGATGAAAGAGATCCATGAGCAGCCGGAGGCTATGAAGAATACGATTCTGCCTCGGATTACCCGGGGGCTTCCCGATTTTTCCGATGATGGAATTCCGGATCAGCTGTTTTCTGACTGCAGCCAGATTCATATTGTGGCCTGCGGAACAGCCATGCACGCGGGGATGGTGGCCAGAGCGCTGATGGAACCGATTCTGCGGATTCCTGTGACGGTGACCATCGCCTCGGAATTCCGCTATGAGGAGCCGCTGATTGATGAGAAGACTCTGGTAATGATTATTTCCCAGTCGGGAGAAACCATTGACACGCTGGCGGCGCTGCGGCTGGCTCACGAGTACGGCTCTCCTGTCCTGTCCATTGTGAATGTCAAGGGCTCCACCATCGCCAGGGAAAGCGATTACGTATTCTACACCCACGCAGGCCCGGAGATTGCCGTGGCCAGCACAAAGGCCTATTCCGTCCAGCTGGCGGCCCTCTACATGATCCTCTGCCGTATGGCTCTTGTACGCGGAAAATTTACAGATAAGGAAGCCATGGACTTTTTGACGGATCTTCTGGACGCCATTCCGGCCATGGAAAATATGCTGGCGCAGAAGGAACAGATCCGGCAGATCGTAAGTCATATTATCCAGAGTCCGGACGCGTTTTTTATCGGCCGCGGGCTGGATTACGCCTTTTCCCTGGAGGGAGCGCTGAAGCTTAAGGAAATTTCCTACATCCATGCAGAGGCTTATGCTGCCGGCGAGTTAAAGCACGGCACCATTGCGCTGATTTCCGAACAGGTGCCGGTGATTGCCATCGCTACCCAGCAGCACGTGTTCTCCAAGAGCATTTCCAATATCAGAGAGGTGAAGGCAAGAGGCGCTTTCGTAATTCTGCTTACGAAGGAGAGCTCTGTGGTGGATGAGAATCTGGCGGATATCCGGATCCGCATTCCGGATCTGGACGACCGTTTTGCCGTGTTCCCCATCGCTGTGGCGCTGCAGTTTATCGCATATTACGCTTCTCTCGGGAAGAATCTGGACGTAGACCAGCCGCGGAATCTGGCAAAATCTGTAACCGTAGAATAAAAACAGGAAAAGCAAAATCCCCTCCGGGCCGCCTTTAAGTTCACATAAATAAATTATGTAAACTTAAAGGCTGATCCGGAGGGGATTTTCACATTTCATCTTTCACATATCATCTGCCGCGGTCAGGGGCGCAGCTTCTTATACAAACTCCGCTGCCTCCACAGACTTTCCATCTCTCCAGATCCTTTCCAGATCATAGAACAGACGGTCTTCTCTGCTGAATACATGGACGATCACATCGCCGTAGTCCATCAGAATCCAGTTCCCGCTCTGATATCCTTCTATCTGGCGGCAGGGATATCCGGCCTTTCCAAGGGCCTCTTCCACATTGTCAGCCATGGCCTGAACCTGGTTGATATTGGATCCGCTGGCGATCAGAAAATAATCGGCCAGCACGGAAACTTCGCGGATATCGATCACCCGCACATCCTCGCCTTTTTTATCTTCCAGGGCCTGAATAGCCAGCTTTGTCATCTCTCTTGCTTTTTCCATCGGTTATTCTCCTTTTTCCGGTGTCTGCATATTATGGTGTTCTGTTTGCGGACTGGTCAGCTTTTCAAAATAATGGAAAGCCTGAACGGTCATGGGATCCACGAAGCTGCCCTTTCCCTTCAAATACGCCAGGGTTCCTGAAAGGATCTCGTACATGGTCTGATCCAGATCCTGAAAAGCCAGATGCCGCATCCTCGGCAGGTTGGCGGCCCGGTCCCGTCGCGGCTCGATATAGTCGGCGATATAAAGAATCTTGTCCAGAATGCCCATCCCCGGTTTTCCGGTAGTATGGCAGCGGATCGCATCCAGAATCTCCGGGTCCTGGATGCCGAATTTGTTCTTCGCCATCCATGCGCCGTATTTGGCGTGAATCACCGCCGGAGCCTTTAATTCCGCCTCTGACAGCGCAATCTCATGCTTTCTGCATCGGGCGATCAGCTCATTGTCTGTGTAGCGCTTTGCGCAGTCGTGAAGAAGTCCTGCAAGCTCCGCCTTCTCCAGATCATAGCCGTAGCGCATGGCCAGAGCAATACAGGTATAGGACACGCTGATGGAATGCTCATAGCGCATGGAATCAAGCTTGGATTTCAACTGCTTGCGGAAGGTGACAATCTGTTCGTTCATCGTAATCATAATGTCTTCTCCTGATATAATCCGTGACTCTCAATGTATGCCTCCACCGGCTTCGGCACATATTGAACGATCCGCTCTCCCCTGGCCTCCAGACCGCGCACCTCATTGGAGGAAACGTCCATCTCCCGGCAGTGGAGCCTTCGGATATCCGCCCCGTACCGTTCCTTTAAATAGGCGATCTGCTGATCCATAGTGCGGACGGCGCCCTCATACTCCCGTCCGGCGGCCAAAAGCACAGCCAGCTTCATAATCCGCTCCGGATGGTACCAGCGCTCGATCTCGTAAAGAGAGTCTCCGCCGATGATAAAGTAAAATTCATGCTCCGGGTACTGTCCTCGAAGCAGCGCCAGGGTGTCCGCCGTGTAGGTATTTCCAGGCCGGCGGATCTCAAAATCTGACAGTTTAAAACAGGGACAGCCGGCGATGGCCAGCTTTACCATCTCACAGCGGTCAGCGGCAGCCGTCACGGTATGATCCTTTTTGTGCGGCGGCGTGCCGGATGGCATGAACCAGACCTGGTCCAGCCCGTATTCCTCATAGGCCTGCCGTCCCAGCGCCAGATGTCCGTTGTGAATCGGGTCAAACGTCCCGCCCATAATGCCGATTTTGCTCATAGTCTTCTGCCTCGTCAGTCCGGAAGAACGATTTTCCGCCTGGACTCGTCCCTGGCCGGCTTATATAATACGATCTTTCTGCCGATCACCTGTACCACCTGAGAATGAGTCCGTTCCGCCAGAACCTCTGCGATGGAACGGCCGTCATCCAGACAGTTTTTCAGAACCGTCAGCTTGATCAGCTCCCGGGCCTCCAGCGCCTCGGATACGGCGGCGGTCAGCTCCGGAGTAACGCTGGACTTCCCGATCTGGAAAACGGAATCCATAGTCATGGCAAGGCCCTTTAAATAGGATCTCTGCTTGCTTGTCATAATCGTAGCTCCTCCTTTATTTGTAATAATCGAAGGCAAGTCCGTACATCCGTACCGTGTCGCCCTCGCTGATGCCTGCCGCCTCAAGCTCATCGAGAATTCCCGCTTCCTTCAGGAAATTCTGGAAGAACTGGAAGCCCTTTTCAGACTCTAAATTGGTATAACCAAGCATTTTCTCGATGCGGGGGCCCTCCACCACAAAGGAACCGTCATTGTCTCGTGTGACGGTATACGGCAGATTCCGGTCTCCGGCGTATTCGATGTGGAATTCCTTTTCAAACACCACCGGCTCCTGATCCACGTTCTGAAGCAAATGATAAACAGCGTACATAAGCTCCCGCACGCCCTTGCCGCTGACTGCGGAAATGGGATATACCCGGATGCCCTCCGGCTCAAACACAGCCTTCAGCTTCTCCACAGGATCCCCGTCCTCCCCGTAAACGGCGTCAATCTTGTTGGCCGCGATGACCATGGGACGCTTTAACAGGCCGGGATTGTATTTTTCCAGCTCCCTGTTGATCGCCCGGATGTCCGCGACAGGGTCACGCCCTTCAGTTCCGGCGGCGTCAACCACATGGACCAGAACGCGGCACCGCTCGATATGGCGGAGGAAATCATGCCCAAGGCCCACGCCCTGGGAGGCTCCTTCGATCAGTCCGGGAATGTCAGCCATAACAAAGCCGGCGCTTCCATCCAGATCCACCACGCCCAGATGGGGATTCAAGGTAGTAAAATGATAATTGGCAATCTTCGGCCGGGCATTGGATACCCGGGAAAGCAGCGTGGATTTCCCCACGTTGGGGAAGCCTACCAGCCCCACGTCCGCGATCACCTTAAGCTCCAGAGTCACCCACATCTCATGCCCCGGCTGGCCCGGCTGGGCGTATTTGGGCGCCTGCATGGTGGGGGTTGCGAAGTTCATATTTCCAAGGCCGCCCTTGCCGCCCTTTAAAATCACTTCACGTTTATTTTCACCGGACATGTCGGCGATGACCTTGCCTGTTTCAAAATCCTTGATTACTGTTCCTTCGGGAACCTTAATCACGAGATTTTCCGCATTGGCTCCGTGGCACCGCTTCTTGCCGCCCTGTTCTCCATCTCCTGCGGCATACTTTCTTATATGCCTGAAATCTGTAAGGGTGTTCAGACCCGGCTCCACCTCGAAAATGATATCGCCGCCCTTTCCACCGTCTCCGCCGTCAGGTCCTCCTGCCGGCACATACAATTCACGGCGGAAGCTCACATGGCCGTCTCCGCCTTTTCCTGATCTGATAAATATTTTCGCACTGTCTGCAAACATCCTAACACCTGTTCCTTTCTGCACTGAGGCATTCCTTTTGTTGACAGCATTGACACAGACAGCACAGCCGTCTGCTCCATGAGAAAGAAAAGGCTTCATACCTTGATCAGTATGAAGCCTTCCGTTCTGATTATTCGTTGATCGTTCTCGGGTAAACAGAAACCTGCTTTTTGTCTCTGCCCTTTCTCTCAAATCTCACGATACCGTCTGCAGTAGCGAACAGAGTGTCGTCACCGCCGCGACCTACGTTCAGACCCGGATGGATCTTTGTACCGCGCTGTCTGTAAAGAATGTTGCCTGCCAGTACGAACTGACCGTCAGCTCTCTTGGCGCCAAGTCTCTTGGACTCGGAATCTCTGCCGTTCTTGGTAGAACCAACACCCTTTTTATGAGCGAATAACTGAAGGTTCATCTGAAACATCACTTACACCTCCTTAAAGCGAATTTTTATATACGGTTCCCCATAAATCTCCTCGATATCCTGTAACCCGAACACCAGGGAATTCATAAGGAGTGCCGCTTCGGGACTCATATCACCGGTAAAGGAAAAACGGAACAGTCCGGACGGCTCATCCTCCTCTGCCTCAAACACATCCTCTGTGAAATGCTCCACAGAATTGGCCATGTTGAGTGTCAGAGCGGAAACGGCGGCGCACACAAGCTCCTGCCCCTCCTGATGATCCTCCGCCAGACCGGCATGTCCGGAAAGCTCGATCCCCCGGTAATGATGCCCGTCATCGGCAAATACAGTAACATTGATCATAATGAATTAAGCGTTGATCTTGTCGATCTTGATCTGAGTATAGAGCTGTCTGTGACCATTCTTCTTATGGTAGCCAGTCTTTCTCTTATACTTGTAAACGATCACCTTTTTCGCTTTTGCTTCCTTCACTACGGTTCCGGTAACGGTTGCTCCGGCTACGGTCGGGCATCCGATGGACAGTTCACCGTTGTTCACAGCAAGAACCTGGTCGAACGTAACGGCTGCGCCGGCGTCCACACCAAGCTTTTCTACCTTAATGATATCGCCTTCTGCTACTTTGTACTGCTTACCACCTGTTGCAATAATCGCGTACATATGGCACCTCCTATTATCATTACTCGCCAACTTCGGTGACCGGACAGAATCCGATGCTTTTCAACCTCATTGTGCGGCATACTTGGTAATAATACCATGACATAAAAATTTTGTCAATCACTATTTTTCACAGCGGCGCCGCCTTATAAGCCATTTATGATAATGTCTCAGTATACCACATATGAAAATGTCCCGGA
>JAUNGW010000102.1 GCA_030524245.1 Eubacteriales bacterium | reverse complement strand
TTTGCAATAAAAAATGCCGTATTTATACGGTTTGTGGCGTTTCGCAAACGCCTAATTCTGATATAGCACGAAGGGAGAGGCAGAATGAACACAGCAGAGCAGAACCGGCAGAATAAGGGGATTACGCTGAGGACGGTTTCCGTACAGGACGCCCGGCAGCTTTTAAGAATTTATGAGCCCTATGTGAGGAACACAGCCATTACCTTTGAGTACCAGACCCCGTCTCTGGAGGAGTTTACGGAGCGGATCCGGCAGATTCAGAAGCGATATCCTTACCTGGCGGCGGAGAAGGACGGAAAGATCCTTGGATATACCTATGCGGGTACCTTTAAGAACAGGGATGCCTACGACTGGGCGGCGGAAACCTCAATCTATGTGGATCCGGAACATAAGGGAGAGGGGCTTGGACGTCTGCTTTACGAGGCTCTGGAGGAGGCACTGCGGGCTCAGGGGATTTTAAATGCGGAAGCGTGCATCGGTGTCCCGCAGAATGGCGGAGAGGATGAATACCTGACTATGGACAGTGTCCGCTTTCATGAGAGGATGGGCTACCGGATGGCGGGAGAGTTTATCCGGTGCGGCTGCAAGTACGGACGATGGTACAATATGGTCTGGATGGAGAAGCACATTGGGAGGCATGTGGAAAATCAGCCGCCGGTAAAGGCCTTTTTGCAGGTTGAGGATGAGCTTCGGAAAAAGGGGGTTTTTCTATAGGCAGAGAGGGAAGAAACAGAGCGTTTTTGTGGGATGCAAGGGACCGCCGGTGGAGAAGGCGGGCATTTCAGGCGGCTGCCGGACGGGGGAAGAGCCGGCGCAGCCTGAAGAGACGCGGACTGGCAGCGGGCGGGGCGTTTGTTTTCCTGGCCGGCGCAGGGGCGGCGGTTCCGAAGGCCCTTGACAGCAGAGGGTATTTCCAGGTGATCCGGAAAGAGGAGAGTCTGCAGGCGGAGTGGGTGCAGCCGGGCAGCGGTCAGGCAGGGACAGAAAAGGCCTGCGGAGTCCGCGTCAACTGGGAAAATCTGGAGCTGGAGTTTTACTGCCGCAGGGAGGAGCAGGGCGCCGTCCTGAACAGTTGTAATTAAAACAAAAAGAATCTATTGCAATTACATAGTTGATGCATTATAATTTCTTCTGAACAAACATTCTTTTATACATACAACTTATAAATTAAACCACAAAAGGAGACGCAACAGCCAATGGACAAGAGACAGGAGCTGTTGGGGGGTGAGACGCTGCATGAGGAGTGCGGTGTCTTCGGAATGTATGATTTTGATGGAAACGACGTGGCATCCGAGATCTATTACGGGTTGTTTGCCCTGCAGCACCGGGGGCAGGAAAGCTGCGGCATAGCGGTCAGCGATACGGAAGGACCCAAGGGCAAGGTCCTTTCTCACAAGGGGATGGGACTGTGCAACGAGGTATTTACGCCGGAGACGCTGGAGCGGCTGAAGGGGAATATCGGCGTGGGGCATGTCCGGTATTCTACAGCGGGGAGCAGCACGAGGGAGAACGCGCAGCCGCTGGTGCTGAACTATATTAAGGGCACGCTGGCGCTGGCTCACAACGGCAATCTGGTCAATACGCCGGAGCTTCGCAGAGAGCTGGAGTATACCGGCGGTATTTTTCAGACAACCATTGATTCCGAGGTGATTGCCTGCCATATCGCGCGGGAGCGCGTACATACACAGTCAGTGGAGCAGGCTGTGGCCAGGGCTATGAAGAAGCTGTCAGGAGCCTATTCCCTGGTGATTATGAGTCCGCGCAAGCTGATCGGAGCAAGGGACCCGTACGGATTCAAGCCGCTCTGCATCGGAAAGAAGGAAAATGCCTATATTCTCGCTTCGGAGACCTGCGCACTGTCTACGTTGGATGCGGAATTTGTCCGCGATGTGGAGCCGGGGGAAATTGTGACTATCACGGGAGACGGGATTTTTTCTGATAAATCCATGTGCATCCCGGCGGACAGGCAGGCCAGATGTATTTTTGAGTATATCTATTTTTCCAGGCCGGACAGTGTGTTTGACGGCGTAAGCGTTTACCATTCGCGGATTTTCGCGGGGCGGTGCCTGGCGAAGGATTCTCCGGTGGAGGCGGATCTGGTGGTAGGCGTGCCGGAGTCCGGAAACGCCGCGGCGCTGGGGTATTCCATGGAGTCGGGGATTCCGTGCGGAACAGCCTTTGTAAAGAATTCCTACGTGGGGCGAACCTTTATAAAGCCTGGTCAGAAGAGCCGGGTGTCAGCGGTAAAGGTAAAGCTGAATGTATTAAAGGAGGCAGTGAAGGACAAGCGTGTGATCATGATTGACGATTCCATCGTCCGCGGAACGACCAGCCATCTGATTGTAAGGATGCTGCGGGAGGCCGGGGCGAAGGAGGTGCACGTGAGAGTGTCCGCTCCGCCGTTTTTGTATCCCTGCTATTTTGGAACGGACATTCCGTCCTCTGACCAGCTGATTGCCAGCGGAAGAACGGAGGACGAGATTTGCAGGATGATTGGAGCGGATTCCCTGTCATACCTGCGGCTGGAGCGGCTTTCTGAGATGGCGGAGGGACGGGCCGTCTGCCGCGGCTGCTTCACGGGCGCATACCCGATGGAGCCGCCGCAGGAGGATATTCGCGGAGAATACGAAAAGTAACACAAAAAATAAAAATAAAACATATGGGAGGTTTTCCATGAACGACAGATACCAAAGCCCTTTGTCTGAGCGCTATGCCAGCCGGGAGATGCAGTATATTTTCTCGCCGGACAAGAAATTCAGGACCTGGAGGAGACTCTGGATCGCATTGGCGGAGACGGAGCATGAGCTGGGTCTGCCTGTAACCCAGGAGCAGATCGATGAACTGAAGGCTCACGCTGATGACATTAACTATGAAGTGGCGCGGGAGCGGGAGAAGCTGGTGCGCCATGATGTGATGTCCCACGTATACGCATATGGGCAGCAGTGCCCCAAGGCGAGGGGGATCATCCATCTGGGAGCGACCTCCTGCTATGTTGGAGACAATACGGATATTATTATCATGACGGAGGGGCTGAAGCTGGTTCGGAAAAAGCTCATCAACGTGATGGCGGAGCTGGCGGAATTTGCCGAAAAATATAAGAATCAGCCGACTCTGGCATTTACCCATTTCCAGCCGGCTCAGCCGACGACTGTGGGCAAGCGTGCCACCTTATGGCTCAATGAGCTGTGTCTTGACCTGGAGGATCTGGATCACGTTCTCGGCAGCATGAAGCTGCTGGGCTCCAAGGGAACCACAGGCACACAGGCGAGCTTTCTGGAGCTGTTCGAGGGAGACCATGCCAAGTGCCGCCAGGCAGATCAGATGATCGCGGAGAAGATGGGATTTTCCTCCTGCTATCCGGTGTCCGGACAGACCTACTCCCGGAAGGTGGATACGAGAGTGCTGAACGTGCTGGCAGGCATTGCCCAGAGCGCCCACAAGTTCTCCAATGATATCCGCCTGCTTCAGCATCTGAAGGAGGTGGAGGAGCCATTTGAGAAGAATCAGATCGGTTCTTCCGCCATGGCGTACAAGAGAAATCCCATGCGGAGCGAACGTATTGCATCTCTTTCCAATTATGTGATGAGCGATGTGATGAACCCGATGCTGGTGGCGTCCACCCAGTGGTTTGAGCGGACGCTGGATGACTCCGCCAACAAGCGCCTGAGCATTCCCGAGGGCTTTCTGGCTGTGGACGGAATCCTTGATCTGTATCTGAACGTGGTGGACGGACTTGTGGTATATCCGAAGGTGATTGAGAAGCACTTTATGGCAGAGCTGCCCTTTATGGCTACGGAGAACATTATGATGGATGCGGTGAAGGCCGGCGGAGACCGTCAGGAGCTTCATGAACGCATCCGCCAGCTTTCCATGGAGGCAGGAAAGCATGTGAAGGAGGAGGGCCTTGACAACAATCTGCTGGAGCTGATTGCGGCAGATCCGGCCTTCGGCTTAAGCCTGGAGGAATTAAAGGCGTGCATGGAGCCGTCCCGGTATGTAGGACGGGCGCCGGAGCAGGTGGAGGAGTTCCTGGGCGAGGTGGTGCGCCCGATTCTGGAGGCCAATAAGGACGACTTAGGGATGACGGCAGAGATCAACGTGTAAGAGCTTTTTATGAATTTTAATAAGTATATCTAATAGATAAAGACAGGCAGATAAGAAAAAACTGCCTGTCTTTTCTGAGTTTTATATTGATTTTGAGGGGGTTTTCTTATATACTGTAAGATGTTGTGAAAAGAAAGAAGGGGCGGCAGATCCGGCCCATAACGGCGAAGGAGACTGATTATGTCGAAGGTAGATGTGGTATTAGGCTGTTTTTACGGCGATGAAGGAAAAGGAAAGGTCATTGACTATCTGGCAGCGGATGCGGATATTGCCGTGCGTGCCACCGGCGGGGACAACGCGGGGCACACGATTATGGTGGACGGCGTAAAGTATGCCATGCACCTGATTCCCTCCGGAATTTTGTCCGGCCATACTATCGGCGTGATCGGCAACGGCGTTGTGCTGAATCCGGAGGTGCTTCTGGAGGAGATCCGAAACCTGAAGGAGCATGGCTACGATGTGCTGAATCATTTGAAGATCAGTGAGAAGGCGCATATTATTCTGCCCTATCACCGGATGCTGGATGTGGCTCTTGAAAAGGCCAGAAAAGAATCCAAAATCGGAACCACAGGAAAGGGCATCGGACCGTCCTACTGCGATAAGTATGAGCGCAGCGGCCTGCGTGCGGAGGATATGTACGGGGACCGCTTTAAGGAAAAGCTGGCGGAGCTGACGGTGGCGAAGAAGGCGCTGTTAAAGTTCTACGATCCGGAGAACGCGGCGGCTGTTGACGAGGCTCTTGATTTTGATAAGCTTTATGAGACATATGCCGGTTATGCAGAGCAGCTGAAGCCGTATGTCTGCGATACGGTGACATATCTTCACAAGGCGCTGGAGCAGGACAAAAAGATCGTGGTGGAGGGAGCGCAGGCAACGCTGCTTGATATTGATTTCGGCTCTTATCCCTACGTGACCTCATCCAATCCCACCATCGGCGGCATCATTACAGGCACAGGCCTTTCCGCCTCAGATATCGGGAATGTTTACGGCGTGATCAAGGCTTACTCCAGCCGTGTGGGAGAAGGCCCCTTTGTGACGGAGCTTCTGGACGCCACCGGCGACAGGATCCGCGAGCTGGGCCACGAGTACGGCACAACCACCGGACGGCCGAGACGGTGCGGCTGGCTGGATCTTGTGACCTTAAAGTACGCCAGACGTGTCAACGGCCTGACGGCTCTGGCGGTCAACCATCTGGATACCATCGGCAAGTTTGACAGGATTGAGGTCTGCGTGGCATACGATGTTCATGGACAGCAGACGGAGGATTTTTCCACGAACCTGCAGTTCTTAAACGGAGCCAGACCGGTTTATAAGGAGTTTGCCGGAGATTTCGGAGACATTTCCGGCTGCAGAACCTTTGAAGAGCTGCCGGAGAATGCAAAGGCATACATCCGGTTTATCGAAGAGTATATCGGAATTCCGGTGAAATTTATCGGAACCGGAGCGGAGCGGGATGCGATGATTATCCGGTAGGCCGCTTATTGAAAAATATAGAATGCCCGTCAGCAGGAAAGCCGTTTTGGCAGCCCTGCCGGCGGGCGTTTTTCATATTACTAAAAAAATGAAATATCATATTTCCGGCAGATATTCCGGATTTCATAAATACCGATGACAACTGCGGCAATGCCGGTCAGGAAGTTGCTGACGCCCATGACAATTCCCACGCTGACGCTTCCCAGATCTGTAAATTGCTGCAGAAACCACAGGACAGGGATGCGGAATAAAAATACGCGGCTGAAATTGATAAACAGGGTAAGCCGTGTTTTTCCAAAGCCGTAAAGCAGGGAGAGCACGGCGGAATTGACGCCGAGAGGAATGGCGCCCAGCGCCTCATAGCGGTAAATGGAGGCGATCATTTCCAGAAAGGCCTCGTCGGAGCCGGCAAACAGCCAGCTGATCTGCCGGACAAATACCAGAGAGAGCACCATGAAAATCAGTCCGATGGCGGAGTTGACCACCAGCACGCACTGGAAGGCGCGGAGCGCCCGTTTTGGCTCGCCGGCCCCCAGGTTCTGGCTGATGATGGCGGAGCCGCCTTCCTGGAAGCCGCTCTGGGGAGTGGTGGTGAAGCCGCCGATGTTGTTGGAAATCCCGAGAGCGCCCACGGTGAGGGCGCTGTAAATGGTGCTCATGGAATTGACAATCACCTTTCCGAAGGCAAAGGCTGCCTTTTCTATAATGACAGGCAGGGAAAGGCTGATCATGGGAACCGTCACCTGTCTGTCCATAGAAATGGAGGAGAGAGAGAAACCGAAGGCGTTGTCTTTCTGGTTTAAGTTTACAGCGGCCGCTGCCAGCAGAATGGACTGGGAAATAATGGTGGCCACGGAAATCATGCTGATGCCGCTCTTTAACAGATAGACGAATATGGCTGTCAGGGACAGCTTGACAGCGATGACAGCCATGTTCAGGTTCAGAATACGCCTGGAGTTGCCTCTGGCCCGCTCGATGGCAATGTAAACACTGTTAAAAAAGCTGATGATCATGCCGAACAGCTCCAGAATAAAATACTGGCGTCCCATGGAGATGAATTCCTCCGGCGTCTTTGCCAGACGGAGAAACTGGGTGGCAAAGGGCACAAGAATCAGAAGCAGGCCTGCGCCCAGGATGGCGCACATGGCAAACAGGGTGCTGACCTGCTTTTTCACCAGAGCATAATCTCCGGCTCCATAGGCCGCGCTGATTTTGATGCTGGCTCCTGTTGCCAGTCCGCCGCCCAGAGCGGAGAGCATCAGGTTGATCTGGCCTAAATAGGAGACGGCAGAGACGGCGGAGGCGCTGATATGGGAGGCCATCATGGCGTCGAAAATCTTAAAAAGCTGGGTAAGGCTCTGGTAAAGGGCGAGAGGAAAGCCCACATAAAAAACAACCCGCCACATATTGGCGTGGAGTGCAAAATCACGGAATTGTCTGTCCTGTTCGGAAAGATTTGCCTGGCTGGACATAAACGGCTCCTTTCACGGTGACTGCCTGCAAATTTGACCGGCAGCCTGAGGCGGCCTGGTTCGTGAATCACCTGCATCAGGTATCATACAACAAAAAATATATAATTTCTACGGAATAAATGGCGAATACACGAAAAATAACAGATTATTTGCGCAAACGAAAAAAGTATGATATGCTGAAGAAAAAAGCGGGAGGATGCCATGGAACATCAGAAAAAGGAAGAATACGGCGGGACGCAGCTCTGCGTGCCGGACCGGGATCTGGATGTGGCTGCCAGTACGGCGGGGGTGGCGGTGAGCCGGAAGTGGCGCAGGGCGGATTTTATCATGCCTCAGGAGCACAGCCACCGGTATTATGAATTGTATTATCTTGTGTCCGGACGGTGCAGTATCTTTCTGAATCATACGATTTACCATCTGGAGCCGGGAAGCCTCCTTCTGATTGAGCCGTTTGCGCTTCACCGGACGAATTACGGACTGACCAGGGAAAGCGAAAGAATCGCTGTGGGCTTTGAGCCACTGCATATGAAGCGGCTGGAGGAGCTTTGCGGAGCAGGGGGGAAGGAGCGGCTGTCCCTGCGGCCGTATCTGTCGGTGGAGCCGGGACGGCGGAAATATCTGGAGGGACTTCTGGAGCGGATTTCGGCGGAACAGAAAAATTCCGACAGGTTTTCTGACATGCTGCAGCAGAACTGCCTGCTGGAGCTGTTGGCTTTCGCCTGCAGGCACCAGGCAAAGGCTGTCCGGCCTGATATTGACCAGGTGACGGAGGCGGCCAGGCAGGAGGAGGCCATTCAGGCGGCGGCTTCCTATATATTCCATCATTTCCGGGAGCCGCTGACTCTGGAGGGAGTGGCGGAGCGGGTGCATTTAAGTCCGGCCTATTTTTCCAGGCGGTTTAAGCGGCTGACCGGCTTTGGCTATAAGGAGTATTTAAATCATATCCGGCTGAAGGAGGCGTCTAGGCTGCTGCTGGAGACGGAGCTTTCGGTGGCGGATATTGCCCAGCAATGCGGTTTTTCCGATGGGAATTATTTTGGGGATCTGTTTAAAAAAGAAAAGGGGATTTCTCCGCGGCTGTACCGGAAAAATCCCCAGATGCTTTAGCTTCGGGCGCTTAAGCAGAGGAATGCCCCGCCCGGGGTGAATCATGTCCGTTTTTTGTCCTTTGCGTTCAGGCAGGAAAGAAGCTGATTTAAATAGGACCGGAAGCAGGCGGGATCCTGCAGGCATACGTCGGCAAGAGAAACGTAGGAAATCCTGTCCTTTGGATCCTGCCGTAAGGCCGGCTCCCAGACTGTCCCGAACTGGGGAAGGAACACGCCGCTCTGTCTGGTGTAGCAGGTCTTTGCCGTTGCCCTGACGCGGGCGTCGCGGCTTACCAGCTCACCGATGGTTTTGTGAACAGCCCGGTCCTCGTGGATCAGATAATAATAATCTTTGTAGTTGGCGTAAAACAGCTTCAGCGTGCCTTCAAACAGCTCTACGGTCATGGTCAGACGGCGCCCTTCTGCGCGGCAGCTGACAGGGGCGGCCGCCGCAGAAAAGGGTACGGGAACCGGATAGTCGCTGTCGCAGGACAGCTCCAGCAGATGGCGCCGGCGTCCGTCAGGAAAGGTCTCGGTCAGGATCCGCTGGTCGGCCAGCCGGAAGGGATGCTCTAAAAAATCAGGATAATTCAGGATGGGCAGGATCATAGGCATCCCCTTTAAATCATC
Organism: Eubacteriales bacterium; assembly: GCA_030524245.1. Classification (GTDB taxonomy): domain Bacteria; phylum Bacillota; class Clostridia; order Lachnospirales; family Lachnospiraceae; genus Brotaphodocola. The sequence continues at coordinate 459 of JAUNGW010000102.1, read as the reverse complement.
CTCATTGTGGAGAATCAGCAGATCATAAAGCTCCTTTCGTCTGCTGGACAGATATTCGTGATAGACGTCGATCAGCTGTCCGCCGGAGTACTGATCTGTGCGGGAAACGCCGAGAAACTGCTCGACAGCCTTCTGTTTCAGGCTCTCCAGGCCGAGAAGTCTCCGGTAAGGCTTGATTTTTTTGTAGATATCCACGCTTTCCACGGCGGAAAAATCGTAAGGCTTCTTAAAATGCCGGCAGCGCTTTAAAAGAAAGGGAATGTCAAAGCCGTCGCCGTTAAAATGAACAAGAATCCTGAAGTCCTTCAGGAAACGGAAAAAGCTGTCCAGCAATTCCGGCTCTGCCTGCCTGGTGTCGGCAAACCATTGGATAAGGTTCCAGCAGCCGTCCCGAAAGAAGGTGCAGCCGATCAGATACAGACTGGCATAGTCGCCGGAAAAGCCGGTGGTTTCAATATC
>JAUNGW010000101.1 GCA_030524245.1 Eubacteriales bacterium | reverse complement strand
TATCCGCCGACGACGCTTTCTTCAATCTTCTTATTCAGCTCCAGCAATTTTGACTTTGACATCTTGTTTCTCTGCTCCTTTTGAAAATATGTTTTCTTTTGTATTTGTTACTGATCGCATTATAACTGTCGATTGTTTCTAAATTGCTTGCGTTTTGTTTCTGAAATATGAATTCGTAATTTTTTCAGGAAATGCGCCGCCGGACGCACGGAAAAACGGACATGAGGCAAACGCCAATGTCCGTTTCCGATCAGTTCCATGTGTCGAACCGCTTTATTTTCTTTCTAATAACGTCTGATAAATCTCCAGATCCCTGTCTGTAAATACATTAAAAATAACCTGCTCAATCGGGCTTTCTGTCTCCAGAAAGTGTTCTACTGTCTCCACCGCAATCTTCGCCGCTTCCTCCTGCGGAAAGCGGAAAACTCCTGTGGAAATGCAGCAAAATGCAATCGAATGAACCCCGTTTGCTGCCGCCAGTTCCAGGCATGACTGATAACAGCTTGCCAGCAAATCACAGTCTTTTTTGCGAAGCGGTCCTGAAATGATGGGGCCGACGGTGTGCAGCACATAGTTACATGGAAGGTTGTATGCCGGCGTTATCTTCGCCCTTCCCGTTTCCTCCTCGCGCCCCTGCCGCTGCATGATCTCATTGCACTTGATCCGAAGCTGGATCCCGGAAAGTGAGTGAATCATGTTGTCGATACAGCTATGGCAAGGCTGCCAGCACCCCAACAGGGCGCTATTCGCCGCATTCACGATCGCATCGCACCGCAGGGTAGTGATGTCGCCTTGCCAGAGCGTTATTTTGGAGTTTCTTCCGCTTCCCGGCAGACCGGCCGCCTCTACAATCCCCCGCTCGCGGACTGTCTCTGACAAGTATTCATCCTGTATCTTCAAAAACTCTTTTGACGCGGGCTTTGGCGGACGCACATTAAATAAAGACCGCAAAAGCCGCCATTGTTCCGTTTCATCCTCCGGAATCACCAACTGTTTATATTGCGGCATTTCTTTCTGTAATTCCCGGATCAGGTAAATTCTTCTTTCTTTTTGCGTCATCCTGTCTTCCCTCTTTCCTTTCTCTTTTATCGCAGGCGGCAGGCCCTATGCCCATGCTTCCTCCTCACCGGCCTCTTTCCAGATTCATTATAACCGGCCGGCGGCGATCTGAAAAGAAGGCACTCTATAGTAACCTGGTTTCCGGTAGGTAACCGTCCCTTTTGCTGCCTGAAAGCTGTTTTGAAGCTTCGCATCCAGATTTCTCTTGCATTTACGGGTTTTTAATGTATATAATCAAGGAAGAGAATCAGGAGGAGTACGTCATGGAAACCACAAGCGATATTGTAAAGACGCCGGCGAAGGAGCTTCCTGCCTGCCCGGTCGAGACGACGCTGACGCTCATCAGCGATAAATGGAAGGTTTTGATCCTCCGGGATCTGCTGCCCGGGACCAAACGGTTCGGAGAATTGAAGAAATCCATCGGAAATGTCACGCAGAAAGTTCTGACGGCACAGCTCCGACAGATGGAAGAAAGCGGTCTGGTCATGCGTACCGTGTATCCCGAGGTACCTCCGCGGGTGGAATATACGCTGACCGATCTCGGATACAGCCTGAAGCCGATCTTGGACGCCATGTGGAACTGGGGAGAGGAATACAAGGAAAAGACTCAGGCGGCCGCCAATTAAGGGGCCGCCCTCTCTTTTTGCGCGATACGCCCTGTGAACTGGCTGTGGTATCGCATCCGATTATTCGTATCCAAGCTCCGAAAGCCACTCCTGCACCTGGGGCTGCGCGTCCAGCACCTCCGCCCGGTACACGCCGATGGGCTCCAGCACTTGCGCCGTATCCGGCAGGGCGTCCCGAAGCTCCCGCACCGTGGCCGCTATGCCGCCGGTCCCGTGCGTGCAGAAGGGGATCACCGTCTTTCCTGAGAAATCATACTCCTCCAGGAAGGTCAGCACCGGCATAGGCAGGGAGCTCCACCAGTTTGGAAAGCCGATGAAAATTACATCGTAGTCGGAAAAATCCTCCACATGGGTGGCAAGAGCCGGTCTTTCGTCCTCCGCTTTTTCCTGGGAGGCCCGCTCCATGCACTCGTCATAATCGCTGGGATAAGGCTCCTCCGCCACGATGGAGAAAAGCTCTCCGCCTGTCTCCTCCTGGATCCACCCCGCGATCCTAGCCGCGTTGCCCGGCTCCAGAATACTGGCGGAGCTGATGGCGTCCGTCCCGTAGCGGTCGGCGTCGCCCATGGACTCATAGTGGGACAGCGCGCTTTCCAGAGACGCCTCCTGATCCTCCACGATCGTATTGTCCGCCCAGGTGAAATAGGCGATCAGAATGGAGCTGTCCGAGGACGCTTCCTCCTGCTGCTCCTCTGTCTCTGCCTCTTTGACTTCCCCGTTCTCTTCCGCCGCAGGCTCCGTATTTTCTTCGTTCTCCTGCTGCTCCAAAACGGCAGGTTCGGACGTCTCTGTCTCCGTCTGCCCTCCGCAGGCTGTCAGCGTCAGAGCGCACAAAAGCCCGGTCAGATAGAACATTTCTCTCTTTTTCATCTTTTTCCTCCTTATTTCCTTTTGTTTCCAATCTTCCGAAGTCCTTTGGAAGCAAAATAGGCCAGAAATACCCAGAGTCCCATAAGCGCCGCATAATCCAGATAAAAGAACAGCGGCAGCTCCTCATAATCCATAAACACAAACTCGCTTCTCAAAAACAGATAGGTAGGAAAATCCCGCTTCCAAAATACATACAGGCCATAGGCCGCGATCAGCGCTCCCGCCACAAGGCCGGTCATGGCCGGAAGCTTTCTCTCTTTGCCCTTCCTCAGCTTTCCCGTCATGGAGAGGACCATGTTCCAGTGAAGCCCCAGATGAAGGCTCATAAGCAGAAAGCCCCAGTAGGCTCCCAGAATATGAAGCCGTCTCGCAAGGGCCATGCCGCCGCTGATGGGCAGAAAGGCAAAGACATGGCGGGACAGAACGATGCCGCTGTACATCTGTACGGCCATGCTTACCAGCACCAGCAGATTCACCGCCGTCTGAAAGATCCGCATGGGCGTATATTTCCCCCGGAAAAGGGCCTTATACCAGCTCAGATTTAAAAAATTGTGCGCCAGAAAGAGCACCAGAAGCCCGGCTCCGGCCCACTCGTGGGCCCCGTCGCCCCAGAACTGATACCCGGACACGAAGAGCACGCCAGCCGTCATCAGAATGTCTACTGTGATTTTGATACGCATTTTAGGGTTCATGCGTCCACCTCCCGTTTTGTCTTTTTGTCTGTTTTCATCATAGCGCATGGGGGAGGTCCTGTAAAATGCTTAAAATCACTTTTGTTTCATACCTTTTGAGCATATTTTTCCGGCGGCTTCGAAGCCCTGCGGAACCGCGCCGGATGTGCCAGTCTTTTGGTTCTTCATATATTATCACGAAAGGATTGCTATTTTTTTAAAATTCAGCTATACTGATATTGTAAACAATTTGAAGGGAGTGAAGGCACATGGCAACGCAAAGTATCAAAAAAAATATCGTAATCCATGACAAAAGCTCCGCGGCTGCTTTTGTAGAAGCATTGGAAAAGGCTGCTTCTATCGCCACCAAACCTGTTTCCCACAGTTACAATGTACAGGAACTAAAAGGCACAAAAAAAATCAAAGCTTTTTTCGGAGATAATTTATAATGGATTATATAGAGCTGAATCTTTTGGAAATGCTCGACACTTACGGAGAGGATAAGCTTCAGGCCATCCTCTCTTGTTTTATATGTCCGCAGAATACAGACGTTGAAAACTTTATACAGACAAAGGCTATTGAATTTGCCAGACAGAGGGTGGCTATGACATATCTGGTTTTTTCCGATACCCCTCACCCTGAGCTTGTTGGCTACTTTACTTTGGCAAACAAATTTGTTTCCATTAACGGAAATGTACTGAGCAACACTCTTCAAAAACGCATATTGAAATTCTCTCAATATGATGAAGAGCTTGACCGTTACCTTGTTTCCATGCCTCTCATCGCTCAGCTTGGAAAGAACTTCCACCCTTCTTTAACCGCTTCTATTTGCGGAAAAGACTTGTTGGCAATGGCCTGCCGCAAAATACAGGAGGCTCAGTTTATTATTGGCGGCAAAACCGTTTACATAGAATGCGCCAGCAATCCCAAGCTGTATGATTTCTACTCTGCCTCCCAATTTGTCCAATTTGGACAGCGCGACCGGGATACTGACGAAATCGCCGAGAGCTCTGTGTTAGTACAAATGCTTAAATATTTTCGGGATTGACACAGAACATTTTTTTCTGCTATAATCCCCTTGAAAACAAAAAACAGACAGATGTAAATCCAGCGATTTCAGCGTGTGGTCTATAGTATGATTACTATCGGCTACGCGCTTTTTTGTTTGCGCGCCTTTCGGCGCGCGCTCCTGGACAGCCCATTCTGCCTGCGAAATAAGGAGGAGACTATGAATAAAATCATCACCATCAGCCGCCAATTTGGAAGCGGCGGCAGAACCATAGGGCGGGAGATAGCGGAGAGGCTCGGCCTGCCCTGCTATGACAAGGAGCTTGTGGAAAAGACCGCCGGAGCGACGGGCTTTTCCGAGGACTATATTTCCGAGGAAGCCGAGTACGCTCCCAATACCAGAAGCTTCGCCTACTCCTTTCTCGGAAGAAGCTTAGACGGCCTCTCAAACTCAGACCGCATCTGGCTGGCCGAGCGCAAGGTCATTCTCTCCCTGGCGGAACAGGGGCCCTGCGTCATTGTGGGCCGGTGCGCGGATTATCTTCTGCGGGAGCGCGCGGACTGCCTCAACGTCTTTATCCACGCCTCCAAAGAATTCCGCGCGGACCGCATTGTGCGCCTGTACGGGGAAACGGCGGTAAACCCGCTGAAGCGTCTGGAGGAAAAGGACAAAAAGCGGAAGCTGAACTATCGCTATTTCACAGACCGGGAATGGGGAAAATCCGAAAACTACCACCTCTGCCTGGACAGCGGATACCTGGGCATCGAAAAAACCGCAGAGCTCATTCTCTGCGCCGCGGGAGGTTCTCATGGAAACGAATAAAATGGCCGTTATGCCTGTCAATAAGCTGCTTTTAAATATGGGACTTCCCATGATCCTGTCTATGATGCTCCAGGCTGTCTACAATATCGTGGACAGCGCCTTCGTGGCAAATATGCCAGAGAACGGCGAGGCAGCCTTAAACGCCCTGACTCTGGCCTTTCCCGTCCAGATGCTGATGGTGGCCATCGGCGTCGGAACCGGCGTGGGCGCGGGCGCTCTCATCTCCAAAAGCCTGGGCGCGGAGGATCGGGAAAGGGCCAGCCGCGCCACGGGGAACACGATTTTCCTGGCGGCTGTGATCTACGTGATCTTCCTCCTGTTCGGTCTGTTCGGCGTGGACGCTTATATCGCCTCCCAGTCCGGCAATCCGCTGATCGTCTCCATGGCCGCCGATTACCTGCGTATCTGCTGCGTGTATTCCTTCGGCATCGTGTTCTTCTCTGTTTTCGAGAAGATCCTGCAGGCCACGGGACGCTCCATCTACTCTACGGCGGCGCAGATCTCCGGCGCTCTCGTCAATGTGGTGCTCGATCCCATTCTCATCTACGGAATGTTCGGGCTTCCCGTTATGGGCGTCCGGGGCGCGGCCTACGCCACCGTCATCGGCCAGATCGTGTCCTTCCTGGTAGCTCTCTTTGCCCATCTTCGATTCAACCGGGAGCTGGAGAACCGGCTTGCTTACCTGAAGCCCTCCAAAAGCGACATTCTTAACATCTACGCCATCGGCTTTCCGGCCATTCTCGCCCAGGCGCTCATGTCCGTGATGACCTACCTTCTGAACATCATTTTCGTCCGCATCGGGGAAAATGTGGTGACGGCCTACGGCCTGTACTATAAGATCCAGCAGTTCGTCCTCTTCGCCGCCTTCGGACTTCGGGACGCCATCACGCCCGTCATTTCCTTCAACCACGGAAAACGGGACCGGAAACGGGTGTCGGACGGCGTAACATACGGCGTCTCCTACACGCTTTTCATCATGGCCGCCGGCTTTTTGCTGCTGGAGGTGTTCGCCCGTCCCTTCTCCACCCTCTTCGGCCTGTCCGGGGAGACGGAAGCGCTCTGCGTCAGCGCCATCCGCATCATCTCCATAAGCTATGTATTCGCAGGTCTGAACATCTCCCTGCAGGGCGTTTTCCAGGCGCTGGACAGCGGGCTGCCCTCTCTTGTCATCTCCGTGTGCCGCCAGTTTCTGTTTGTGATCCCGGCGGCGTGGCTGCTGGCCTCTCTGGTGATAAAAAACGCCGACACGCCCGTCTGGATCGTGTGGTTTAGCTTCCTTATCGCGGAAGCCCTGTCCGCGGCCATCGCCTGCCTGTTCCTCAGAACGGTGTGGCGGACGAAGATCCGGGTTCTGTAAGACCCCGGCAACGCCGAAGGGCCGTGCACGCTTTGCGCTGTGCACAGCCCTTCCTTCTGTCAGCCGTTCAGTTCCGGATTGAATTTTTTCATTCTGGAGAACGCCACCGTCACCGCAAATCCCACCGCCAGAGAGAGCAGGGTTCCGATGAGGAAATTCAGGATCCCGTCGGAACGGATGCAGATGAATCCGATGATTCCCGCCGCTCCGGGGGAGATGTTCTGCACGTTCGTGAGCGTCACGTAGCCGCAGCCCACCGCGGAACCGATCATCGCCGCATAGAACGGATATTTCAGCTTCAGGTTGACGCCGAACATGGCCGGCTCCGTGATCCCAAGCAGGGCGGAGATACCGGAGGACGCCGCGACGCCTTTGAGCTTCTTGTCCTTCGTGCAGACCATGGCCGCCAGCGTCGCTCCGCCCTGCGCCACATTATTGCAGGCCGCGATGGCCAGCAGGAAGGACGCGCCGGAGGCAATGAGCTGAATGTCCACGGGAAGCAGACTGTGGTGCATACCCGTCATGGTCAGCGGCGCATAGATAAATCCGAATACCATGCCGCCGATGACGCCCAGGCTGTCATGGAGCCACAGAAGTCCGTTGGTGATCCAGTCTCCCGCCGTACGCATGACGCCGCCTACGATCGTGAACGTCAGAAAGCTGGTGATCAGCACGGACAGAGCCGGCGTCAGCAGATTGTCGAGAGCCTCCGGGATCACCCTGTGCAGGCGCTTCTCGATGAAGGCGAGGATCGCCACTGCCGCCAGCACCGGGAGCACGGTTCCCTGATATCCTACCTTTTCGATCTGCAGTCCGAAGATATTCCAGACCGGAATCGTTCCCTCCGAGACCGCCGTACCATAGCTGTACGCGTTGAGCAGGTCGCCGGATACCATGATCATGCCCACGACCGCGCCCAGATACGGATTGGCCCCGAACATTCTGGCCGCCGAAAATCCGATCAGGATCGGCAGGAACGAATATGCCGCGCTGGCAAAGGTATTGATCATGGACGCCACGTCCGCCATAGCCGGGTAGGCCTCCACCAGAGACTGGCCCGGAACGAACAGCCCGGACGCTGTCAGGATATTGTTCAGACCCATCAGAAGACCGCTGGCGACCAGCGCCGGGATGATCGGTACAAACATATCCGAAAGCATCTTGACCAGCTTCTGTACGGAATTCATCTTCTGATCCGCCGCCTGCTTGACCTCGCTCTTCGTGCTCTCGGAGATTTCCGCATACTGCACAAAATACTTATACACCTCATCCACCGTTCCGCTTCCGATGATGATCTGGAACTGGCCCGCGTTGGCAAACTGTCCCTTCACCAGCTCCGTCTTCAGGATCCCGTCCACGTCCGCCTTCTTTTCATCCTGCAGGACAAGACGCAGTCTCGTGGCGCAGTGCGCCGCGCTTACGATGTTTTCTTTTCCTCCCACCAGACGCAGGATCTCCTGCGCTGCCTTCTGGTAGCTCTGTTCCTTGCTCATTCAGTTTTCCTCCCTGTTGATTTTATGAAACCAATACATTCTGCTGCTGAAATCCGATTTTTCTCTCGGAATCGTCATCCCGGAATACATCAGCTCGTCGCCGCCAAAGACGGCTCCGTCCTGCCCGCATCTGTATTCCGCCTCCGGATCCAGTCCCCGCAGATAAAGCACGGGCACTTCGTAGGCCGGTTCGGACAACACCTGGACATATACGACGATAACCTCCTCCCCGTCCCCGGAAATAAATTCCCATCCGCCCCGGTTTTCCGTGAAGAAATCCGTCAGACGGTAATAATCTCCGAACTGTGTGATCCTTCTGATTTTTTTATAGAAAGCGGTCTGTTCCGCGATCTTTTGCTTTTCCTCCGCCGTCAGCCGGTTCAGATCCAGCTCGTACCCAAGATTCCCGCTCATGGCCACATGAAAGCGTGTTTCCAGCGGCGTGATCCGGCCCACCTGATGGTTGGGGACCGCCGACACGTGGCTGCACATGGTAACCGGCGGGAACAGCATGCTGGTCCCCTGCTGGATCCTGAGACGGCAGACGGCGTCCGTGTTGTCGCTGGCCCATGTCTGGGGCATGTAATAAAGCATCCCGGCGTCGTATCTGCCGCCGCCGCTGGAGCAGCCTTCCCACAGCACGTCCGGAAAGCTTCTGGTCAGCTCCTCCAACACATGGTACAGTCCCAGCACATACCGGTGGGAAAGCTCTCCCTGCCTCTCTCCCGGCAGAAACGCGGAGCCAAGGTCCGTCAGATGCCGGTTCATATCCCATTTGACATAGGAAATATGCCCTTCCCGCAAAACCTTTCCGACCGACCGGATCAGATAATCGCACACCTCCGGGTTGGACAGATCCAGCACATACTGGCATCTGCCCGGCACCGGTCTGTATCGACGGCTTCGGATCACCCACTCAGGGCGCTTCCTGTAGAGGCTGCTCTTTTCCGATATCATCTCCGGCTCGAACCAGATGCCGGTCTTCATTCCCATGGACTCGATCTGCTCTGACAGCCATGCGAGACCGTTTGGAAACTTCTCCCTGTCGGTCTCCCAGTCTCCGAGAGACGTGGCGTCCGTATTCCGGCCGCAAAACCATCCGTCGTCCAGCACAAAGACCTCCATGCCAAGCTCCGCCGCCTGCCGCGCGAGCCGGAGGATCTTCTCCTCGGACACCTGAAAATACATAGCTTCCCAGCTGTTAAAGACGATGGGCCGCTCCCTGTCCCGCCAGCTTCCTCTGCACACCCGGGTCCTGTACAACCTGTGGAACGCCTCCGACATGCTCTGCATGCCCTGCTCTCCATAGACCAGCACCGCCTCCGGAGCGGCGAACGTCTCGCCCGGCGACAGCCTCCACTGGAAGGTCTCCGGATTCAGTCCCAGCTGCACCCGGACGGTTCCGTACTGGGATTTCT
>JAUNGW010000100.1 GCA_030524245.1 Eubacteriales bacterium | reverse complement strand
GCGTCCATGCCAAAGGCAAGATGCTCCGGAAGGCGCAGTTGCATCTCACTATTTAGCGCATCAATCTCCTTGCCATGCTCATACACCACACGCGCGGTAGGCAGAAAGTTCGCATTGTTTGTGGTGTCATTGTCCGCCACCCCCATCGCAGCCGCGCCGCCCAGAGTGGGCCGCTCGGACAGATCCGTGTAACGCCCGGACCAGGCCACAGATTTTAAATCCTCATACCACTTGGCGATCTTACCCATTGCCGTACTCAACTTCTCGCCGGTCTTAAGATTTGCCCGCGACTCAGCCTGCGTAAAATTCACCGTCATATCACTGGCTGCACCTGTGGACGACGGCCGTTTATTTAATTCTGTGTCGATCACATCAAAGTTATCATTGAGATCTTTGATGTTGACAGGATCGCTTCCCTCCGGCTTACGCAGCCGGAAAAATTCAGTTAAATTCATGTCATAGCCTCCTTGATTGATTTTACCTTGTCCCAGCCATGGATTCCCAAATTGCTCCAGCTACGATCGGTCAGATTCTGCCAGCGGACGAATTTGTCGATCCGGTTCACCCGCAGGCCGTCCCAGGTAAATTTCGTGAGATCATCCCAGGTGTACGGAAGCAGCTCGTCCCAGATCACATACCGGTATTGGAAAGAAAAGCCCAAATGCGCCGGCTTAATCTCTTCCAGTGCAGCTGCAAGCTGTTGCATATTGGGAGGTATGCCGTACATCCCGACAAATTTGATGATGAAGCAATAGTTTGCAGTATCCTCGATTACTTCTGCGGCACAGCCTGCAAAGGACTCTGCCGTCCGTCGCACTACGGCCACAGTGGTAGTCTCCTGCCCTCGCAGCTTTGCAAGAATTACATCCCTGCGCTGTTCATAAGACAGTTGATAATTTGTCACGATCCCCAGCTCCTGCTCCCACAGCACGAGCCCCCAGGTGGCTGTCTGGACAAAGCACTGATCCAGCAGATCATTCGCTGAATACCGGGCTCCACCGATTTCATACCCGTCTGTCCGGTAGATTTCTGCCATTTCTGCCAGATCAGCCACGAACTGCGGTACATAACGAGAGAGGTCCCGGAAATGCTCCTGATCTCCGCTCTGATCCGTACCTCCGGCGTAGGTGGACGCCCCGTATTCGCCCTGTCCATACATCATAGCTTTACCCCTCGCTTGCCGTATCGGTCAACAGATCGCCCCAGGTGACAGCATTCTTTCGAAGCGCATCCGTGATCCCATACCCTTCCAAAGATGTGGGATTGCTGCCTGCAGTTACATGCCCTTTGCTGTCCACAGTTACACTCCGATATGTTCCGGGCGTCACGCCGCTTTCCGGATGCGTGTAGGTATGATTCAGCATTTCCTGAGTGATCGTATCCAGCACGGCCTTATTGTCATGCGTATGCTTCTGCCTGTCGGCGGCTGCCACAGCTGCCTTTTCCTCATTACTGTAATCATTGGAGGACAGCCCTTTGCCGTCCTCCTTTTCCACCCTGGTATTGATCCGGGCCAAAATCTTACCATATAAGTATTTCAGCCCTTCATAGTTTAAATATTTCATGCTGTCCCTCCTCAGGAGGCGATGATAGCATCAATCTCCTCCGTGGTGATCGCCTCACTCTGGTAGGCGGAAAGATCCAGATTCACCGTTTTATCTGCGATCTCCACATCCTGACCGCCAACCTGAATCTTCTCGATCACGTTGGCCTGCGCATTTGCCGGAGCATGCGCCGCCTGGCTGTGCTCGTAAGCAATCTTACCGCGATCGCCGCGATATGCGGTCGCCTCAGTCTCTCCCAGCGCCAGCGACGCAGAGATCTCTGCCAGAGCGGAACCGGACCAGCGGTAGGTCTTATTGGTTGCCAGATCCACGTAGATCTTACCAGACTCGCAGGTAATCTCCGTGGCGTGGGCCTCCTCCCCGTAGAGTTTACCGTCAGCTACATAGCCTTCCACCACATCGTCCACATAGCTGGGCAGCTGCGCCGCCGGCACCTTACCGGCCGCATCCAGTTCTGCCACGCCATTTGCAGCGCCCTTCTGATTTGCATCCAGCTTTGCGCCCAAGGCGGCCTGAACAGCCTTGTTCTGTACCGGATTCGCAGAAGTGTCGGACAGGGCCTCATCCACTGTTACCTTGGACAAACCGGCCAGCTTCTCCTTCTCTGCCGTAGTATAGTCGTTGGTAGACAACCCCTTCCCGGTTTCCTTTGCCACGAACTTTCCCGTCGCCCAAGTCTTTACCTTCCCCCAAAAATACGATAATCCGCTGTTGTCAAGAAATTTTCCCATGATTCATTCTCCTTCTTATTCGTTGAAAATCTGATCGATATCATCCGTGGTCATCACTTCCACATTGCCGGTTTCCTGTGCCAGCTCTTCAATGCGCTCTTTCACGCTCTTGGATCCATCGCCGTTATAATCCACATCGGCGGCGTCAACCAGCTTGAAGGAACCATTGTTTTTCTGTTTGATCTTGTCAATCAATTCAATCATGTCGCCTGCCCTCCTATTTCACCGTAACGGTCGTGCTGCCAAGGTCTGCATTGGTAGACTTGTACACATCGTAGGATTCCGTGTAGCCGGACGCATTGGTGAACTCAATGGTAGCGACTTTCGAAAACCCGCCGTCGAATCCGCCCACGTTGAACAGGCAGGTGCCGTATCGGGCCGGCACTGCATAGATAATGTGCTCGCCCTTTCCGGCCGTCACAGAAAAGGTCTTTGCCCTGGAAGCCTGCAGCCCTTTGGACAGCGTTAATAAAAACGCACTGTCAATCTCCTGCTCTGCATCCGCAATTCCCCAGTATACGCCGTTGTAAAACCGGATGTTGGTAGTCTTGGTCACGGTCTTATCCCGTTCATCCGTTGCGGACAGTGTGTAGGTCTTATCCGCCTGAATCGTCTGCTCAGACAGCACCAGTGTGCGCTGCGCCGCATCCACGGCGGTATTGTCCACCTTCTGGCTCTTTGGCGTCTTATTCAGCGTCCAGTTCAGTGTTACGGCATTCACCGTGCTGCCCATCTCTGCGGTATTTACGTTATTCGTAAATGCACTGATGGCCATCGGCGAGTAAGCCAGATCCTCGATCTTCTGCTTCCACTCATCCGTAAAATCATTGGAAGACAATCCTTTGCCATCCTCTTTTGCCACAAACTTGCCATTCGCGGCATCCCAGACCCGTTCAAGGCCTTCTTTGTCAAGAAATTTTCCCATTCTCTTCTCCTTCCTCTAGGATACTACCTCTTCGATTTCCTCCTGTGTCAGAGGCTCACAACCGCATACCGGCATCCCTCCTTCCTCATACACTCTGCCCAGCACTTCGGTAATCTCCTGCTCTGTGATCGGCTGGCAGCCGCAGCTTCCACTGCCACCGCCATCTTCCGGAATAATATCATCCAACCGGTCAATTTCCGCTTCCGTGATTTCCTCCACGCTGTCCTCATGCTCCTTTAAGGCAAGCTGGGTTCTCACCATCTCATCCTGCAGAGCATTTATATCATCAGCCTCCACCGTATCACCCTTCGTCACATAACAGATGTAAACCTCCGGATGATCCGTGTAGATGCGGATAACCTGTTTCCACGGCGTCAGGCTGGGAGTTGACAACGCCCAGCCCTGCACCGGCTCACCGGTCAAACCCGGCCCTGTATATACAGTCAGTGATCCTTCTGATATGTTGTCATGCTCCAGCGCCGCCTCATATACGCCGCTCTCCGGCATCACGATGTGTTCCTCAATGGTGTATGCCTTTCCATCCACACGATTGAGCTTTTCGACAAACGAAGCCACCTCCATCAGCGCATCACCTCCAATACGATTTCTCCGGCCACGGCAATCTGCTCGTCCAGCAGCGATATCACCGTGTCTTTCCCATTGATCTGCAAACCGGCATAATCCTCAATGCCTTCTGTTTCCATCAGCAGATAGCCTATTCGGGCAGGGCCGATGTAGGCCAGATCGAATGCATTTTTCTCTAAGTAATCCGTCAATGTCTCTCGGAAGGCCGATTGCACACGGCCCAAATTATAGTCTTTTGCCAGCTTTACCGATGCCCGTACACTGACTGGCAATTCAATGGCTGACACTACCGATACCGCAGCGCCTATCGGCCTGCGTTCTTCGATATACGCAGCCACCTCCGCGCACAGCTCTTCCGTGGCCCCGGTCTTATCCGCGTCCGCAATCACCACCTTTACGGTGCCGGGCCCGTTGGCCAGCGGAAAGATTTTTACTGCCCCCACGCCATCACAGGCCATCGCCCAGTTGTAATAGTCGTACACGTTGCCGCTGGTGGCAGGTTTTCGCAGGAGCGTCAGATACCTGTCCCGCAGACTTTCTGTCTCCTCCTCATCCGTCCCTTCTGCCAGGAGCTCTACCAGCTCTGCCTTTTGCAGGCCTGAAATATAATTGATTGGGATCAACTGCCCGATGCAGTTATTCCCCACGCTTCCAGCAGTTTCACAGGTTAGCTGATAGATCCCGTCCTCCAGCTTTTCCGTGATCGAAAAATTCAGATCTTCATAGTTGAATCGCGCTCCCTCCGGCAGCTCCAGCGTGGAAGGTTCAAACCTCCCTTTCCACACGGCCGCTCTGGCCGCATGGGGATGTACATCCCGTTCCCATGCCTGTCGGATGAGATATTCCCGATCCGCGGTATCCGCGAAGGGTTGCTTCAAAAATCTGTCCAACGCGATATAAATCAAATGCAATTCTATGGCCGCCGGCGCCAGGGCATCGTAGATGATCGCCCCCTCCCGCTTATCGAAGGTGTCCGGAATCCGATCCAGCAACCGCTGCAGAATCACCTCATAGGTATTTTCTTCAAACATCAGATCTGCACCTCCTTCTCGGCCTGGATCTCTCCCACGTCCGTCACCACGGTAAATGAGGCATGTACCCTGCCTGCCCTGGAAGTCTCGAAAGCAAAATCTCTGACCTCCGTAATCCGGTCATCCTGCGTCAGCGCTTCTGTAATCCTTTTTTCCAGCACGGGACACACATAGTCCACCGGCTTGCCGAACAGATCCAGCAGCTCGATCCCATAGTTCCAGCTGTACACTACATAGCGGTATCGCTCGGTATTCAGGATCTTATAGATTACCTGCTTCATCGCTTCTTTGCCGTCGCACATTCCCAGGACACGGCTGCTGTCAATCAGCATCCGATAATTTCGGCTTGGCTGCCTGGGAAGGGACTCCAGCTTTCTTAATGCGGCCCCGCCCTCAGGTAACATCTTTTTTCACCTTGTCATACATGACATATTTCTGACCGCCCTGCTGGCGCATCAGGATTACCTCGCTTCCAACGTCCAAGCCCCGCCGGATCCTTATCATTCCCTTCATCTTCCCTTCCCCTTTTGCCTTCGCTGCCGCACTTTCCCCTTCTATCTCCAGCTCCAGGTCAAGCTCCAGCTCCTCAATCTCCAGTTCTATCTCCGCCTCGTACTCCTGCATGGATTCTCCCCGATCTAACTGCATTTGTCCCAGTACCGTCTTTTGGTCCACCTGTATCTTCAGCGGATCGACGGACAAGATCGTCCCATGAGTGATCTCCGCCGGCTTAGATGCCTGAACGGCTGCCACCGCAGCTTTCTGGATACTCTTAACCAGGTCATTCGCGTCAAGCAATAAACTCACCTCCCCGCACAGTCAAATCCATATAATGCACATCGTTGTAAAACACATGCTTGCACTTTTCCACCAGCATCAGATTTTCCAGCTGTACATCTCCCAAATCCATTTTCACCACAATCAGACTTCCTGCCCGCACATTTATGTCCCCAAAAAGATTGGAAAAGGTCAGGCTCCTGGTCGGCTGATTATAGAGAGACAGCAGGGCTTCCGCCTTGGCCGCCCCGTTCTCCCCCTCCTGCAGCGTGTCATAATATTGCAGTACGCCCCACTTGTTCATGTGGGAAGAATCCTGAGTAATGTAAATATCTCTGGTGCCCGCTTCGCTGTTCTCATAGCTTAGCTTAATTTTGTTATAAGTATCCGAATCGATACTGGAGGTGTAGCTGTAATCCTCACCGGAAGACGGCTCCACCAGAAAATTCAGCGCCATATTGGCGATATTTTTTAACGCCAGTTTTCCGTAATCGTCATACAGCACATAAAGCTGCCCTGTATTGGTCAGCGTCAGATCCAGCGCATTTTGAACGATATCAAAAAGAGTGGAGTTTTCCTCCACCCTGGATGCGATCCGAAACCCGGTATCCTCTATCTCGCCCGCCTGAAGCTGAAAATCTGCCGCCAGCATCCGGATCAGTTCCCCGGCTGTCTTATCCTCATAAACGTAGGTATCTTTATTCTTGAAATACCGCAGCTGATCGTAAGCGGTTACTTCCACCATGTCAGACTGTCCACCGGATTTTTTCGTGAATACGAAGCCGTAAAACATTCCCTTCCCGTCCACTCGCAGCGCCACATGGGCGCCCTCTTCAAATCGACCGATATTTTCCCGCGGAACAGAAAACTTCAATGTTCCGGGATTTCCCTGTCGATCTGTCTGCCAGCTAATCCCTTCCTCCACTTCCGGAATAAACAGCTCGCTGTCCTCAATCAAAAGCTCTATCATACGATCACCTCGGTATCGTGATGGTTTGTCCCGCCGGCGGATTGTTCGGATCAGCTATATTGTTGGCTGCCTGCAGCTCCTGATACCGGCTGCCGTCCCCATAGCACCGTTTGGAAATCTCCCAAAGGCTCTCCCCTTCCTGTACGGTATAAGAGGTCTGGGAAGGAGCTGTAGCCGCCTCTCTGACTGGCAGAATCAGCGCCGTGTTACCGCTGATCTGGCAGGTCTTTGTCCCATAGTCCCGGAACTGTTTCAATGTCAGCGATGCCAATACATCAAAACCTTGCTGTCCTGCATCCTCCTTTGTCGTGTAGTCCTCCAGAGACACCTTCATACTGGTGCCGTATAACCCGGTCCCTACGGGGAGCTGTCGGGAAATCACCAGCAAAAAGACACCGGACAGCTTTAACTGCTCCAGCGCGGACAGGTAATACTCCGCCCGGCGAAAACCTCCAGGATATATCGCCCATGGATACCGAATGTTTGGCAGGAGCGCATCGAAGGATAACTCTGTCAGACCGGGAGATTTCAAGATATTGACCTCACCCTGATCCATCAGCACCACTGTTTCATTGCGCCCCTTAACCTTCACCTGTATTGCCTCCGGCGTCACCGGCAACAGAATATTTCCCAGGTACACTGAATAAGCCATTATGTATGCACTCCTTCCGCCGCCTGCTCCATCGCCGTCTGCACGCCGGATGCCATGTAATGCACAACACCATCCAGATCCAGGTTGGAACTGACGCTGTTGTTATTGACCATATCCACCTTGATCTCCGCCGTCGTAAAGCGATTGATCGCATCCCGTTCCGCGATGTCTCTCATATATCTCAAATTTTCCTCGGAAATATCCAGGGATTTTCCCGTGTTGGAGGCGGTTTCTCCTACGCCGGTATCGATACTGCCCAGCAAATCCTCATAACCGCCGGTCCCGACCCCTTTGTTTCCAGGAAACAGACCGGACAGCTTATCCCCCAGCTCCTCTCCCTTTGCATAGCCTGTATCCCAGGCAGAGCCATAGTCAAAACGCTCCATCCCGGTTCCGGCCACCGAAAGATCCAGCTTATCCGCCACTTTTTGATATTTACCGTTCCCGTACTTTTCAGCTGCCCCTTCCACCTTGGCGCTCAATGTTCCGCGCCAGTTCGATACGGCGCCCGCCAGATTGGAACCAAACACAATATCGATCGCAGATGCGATTTTTTCAAGAATCGCCAGTACGGTATCCGCCATGTCCCCGAACAGATGAATGATTGCACCGATCGGATCCACAAAAACATTTGCCAGGAAATTCGCATAGGCAACAAACGGATTGACCATTCCATTCACTACAGAAAATGCAATTTCCACCAGCGCCAACAGCAGATTCATGATAAATGCCACCGCCACGGACAAAAGTCCCATGATGATCCCAGTCGCAGAGTAAGTGGAATCGGTCGTATTATTGATCGCTCCTACCACCGCATATAAAGCCGCGATAACGGCAATAATCGCCAGTAAAATAATGGTCAGCGGACAGGCCAACAATGCCGCATTCAATCCGTATTGGGCCGCCGTTGCAGTAAACGTAGCGTTGGTGCTAAGGGCCAACTTCGCGGCGTGAATACTCTCCCGCAGGGCAGCTGCCGCTTTCAGCCCATTGCTGACCGCAAGCACGCCGTTGTGGGCTACCATCGCCGCCGTATACAGGGCGAAGGCCGCCGCAACGCCGTATACGATGGGGCCGATCACGGACCAGTTATCACCCACAAAGCTGGCTGCCCGGGCCACCATCTCCAGCACCGATACCGCAGCGCCGGCAAAGGCAGCCAACGCCTGGCCGGATGCCGTGGCAAAATTCAGGAAATCATCACTGGAGGATATACGCCCCAGCTCTACCCATACTGGTTCCAGCGCCATCATAGCCTGATTGGAAAAGAGGTTCCACGCCTGGCTAAAGGTCGCCGGCATGGATTCAAATTGCGCGTTGACGTCCTCGGCCGCATCCAGCATTGCATTTTTCACAATGCTTGCCGTGATCTGGCCTTCCGCGGAGAGCTCCCGCAGCTTGCCGAGCGGCACCTCCATGTAATCCGCCACCGCCTGCATGATATTAGGGGCCGCTTCAAACACAGCGTTAAATTCCTCGCCGCGCAGTACGCCGGAGCCCAGCGCCTGAGTCAGCTGCAGCATGGACGAGGCCTGTTCCTCCTGGGACGCGCCTGCAACCGCATACATCTTATTCAGGGTTTCCGTGAATGCGATGATCTCATCCGTAGATCCGAAAGCGCTGCCTGCCCGCAGGCCCATCTTTGCCACAATATCGGCGGTATCCATATAAGCTGCCCGGGAACGATTTGCGGAAGCGAAGATTTTTTCCTGTATCTCATCCACATTTTCCCCTTCGCGGGCAACCATGTTTAACCGGGCCGATGTCTGCGACCAGGCATCCGCCGTATCCAGTGCTTTCTGCACCGTCTGAGCTGTCGCATAGGCCGCCAACATACGCGTGACGCTGGTAAGCAAGCCGTTGGAAGCCCGCTGCGTCTGCTGCACCTTATCTGTAAAATCCTCCTGGGCGGCTGCCGCTTTTTGGATTTCTTCCTCTATGGAGTCAATCTGCACACCGGTCGCTGTCAGTGCTTCTCTGGCTGCCTGTATGGAAGCCGTCTCCACTGGGTTCCCTGATACCTCCTGCAGGGAGGAGTAGGAGCTCAGCACAATGTTCAGCGCCTTATTCATGCTGCGCAGCGCCGATGACATACCGTCATTGACTACGATTGATGTACGGATTGCTCCCATTGCCTCATCCCTTTCCTTTCCTGGCCTGCCGGATTGCCTGCTCCTCTTTCTTCTTCGCCGCAGCCCGGACATCGATGGCCGCAATCACAAAGGCTTTTTCCCGCGGAGGCAATGCCAGATATTCTGACGGTGTTATTCACAACTTTACCTACCCCCAATTGCCCGAAAATTCTTCAAATTAAA
>JAUNGW010000099.1 GCA_030524245.1 Eubacteriales bacterium | reverse complement strand
ATCTGCCATGAGTGCGCGCATCTGAAAGGAGAGCTTTATGTGGATCTGGTCGAGGGAGAGCTGATGGACACTGCGCCAGAGGAAGAATATGAGGAGTGATGGTATGCGGATCATATTTATGGGAACGCCGGATTTTTCTGTTCCGACGCTGGAGAGCCTGATTCAGTCGAGACATCAGGTGATCGCCGCAGTAACTCAGCCGGATAAGCCGAAGGGACGCGGAAAAGAGATTCAGATGACGCCGGTGAAGGAGACCGCCTTAAAGCACCATATTCCGGTGTATCAGCCGGCGAGGGCCAGGGATCCGGAATTTGTGGAGGAGATGCGGGCTCTTAAGCCGGATGTGATGGTGGTCATCGCATTCGGACAGATTTTGTCAAAGGAGCTTTTGGAGGTGCCGAGGTACGGCTGCGTCAACCTTCACGCATCCCTGCTTCCGAAGTACCGGGGAGCGGCGCCGATTCAGTGGGCGGTGATCAACGGAGATGAGGAGACCGGAGTTACGTCTATGATGATGGACGTGGAGATGGACACCGGAGATATGCTGGAAAAGGTAACGGTGAAGCTGGATCCGGAGGAAACAGGAGGCAGCCTGTTTGACCGGCTGAGTCTTCTGGGGGGCGACCTGATTTTGTCCACCCTGGATAAGCTGGAGGCGGGCACTGTGGTTCCGGAAAAGCAGGATCACGAAAAGGCCACTTACGTAAAGAAAATTTCCAAGTCTATGGGTGATATCGACTGGACCATGGACGCGGCGGCCATTGAGCGGCTGGTGCGGGGCTTAAACCCATGGCCCAGCGCCTATACGCGGCTGAATGGAAAGCTGTTAAAGATCTGGAAGGCCGGGGTTCTTGACGATCCGGCCCCGCAGCCGGAGGCTGCGGCCTGCGGGCAGATTGTAAAAGCCTCCGGCGGTCAGCTGCTCGTCCGGACAGGCGGCGGAATATTGAGCCTTCTGGAGGTTCAGCTTGAAGGAAAGAAGCGGATGGACGCGGCGGCGTTTCTCAGAGGCTTCCCGGTGGAGACCGGAACGGTTTTGGAAAGGAGCGAATAGCATATGCCTTATTACGGGTAT
The DNA here is from genome assembly GCA_030524245.1 of Eubacteriales bacterium. Classification (GTDB taxonomy): domain Bacteria; phylum Bacillota; class Clostridia; order Lachnospirales; family Lachnospiraceae; genus Brotaphodocola. Next base: position 8,498 of record JAUNGW010000099.1, on the reverse strand, counting down.
GGATATGGGATGTTTTTTGATCCCACATATATTTTGGTGATTATTGGAGCGCTGCTGTCTCTGTGGGCTTCAGCCCGGGTGAACAGCACCTTTAAAAAGTATTCCCGGGTGCGCAGCATGACCGGGATGACGGGGGCGGAGGCCGCAGAGAGGCTTTTGCGTTCCCAGGGCATCACGGATGTGACGGTTCGCGCCGTTCAGGGCAGCCTGACGGACCATTATGACCCGCGGACGAAGACGGTAAATCTGTCGGAGGCCGTATACGGTCAGAGATCGGTTGCGGCTATCGGCGTTGCCGCCCATGAGTGCGGACACGCGATCCAGGACAATGTGGGATACGTGCCCTTAAAGCTGCGGGGCGCCATTGTGCCGGCCGCCAATATTGGAAGCATGCTGTCCTGGCCGATGATTGTTATTGGCCTGATTATCGGAATGACGCCCTTTATCCAGCTGGGTATCTGGCTGTTTACTCTGGCACTGGCTTTTCAGGTGATTACCCTGCCGGTGGAGTTCAACGCTTCTGCCAGAGCCGTGCGGCTGTTGGATTCTCAGGGGATTCTGGGAGGCGAGGAGGTTCGGGAGACGAGAAAGGTTTTGGGAGCGGCCGCTCTGACCTATGTGGCTGCCGTAGCTGTGTCCCTGCTTCAGCTTCTGCGTCTTTTGATTCTGTTTGGAGGACGCCGCGGGAATGACTAAGCCTACACAGAGCCGGGAGCTGGCATATGAGATTCTGATGGAGATTCTGGAAAAGGGCGGCTACAGCCATGTGGTGCTGCGGCAGGCCCTGGAGAAATATCAGTACCTGGAAAAGCAGGACCGGGCCCTGATCACCAGATTGGCAGAGGGAACGGTGGAATATCTTCTGACCATCGATGAGATAATCAGCAGATTTTCCAGGGTTCCGGTGAAGAAATTAAAGCCGGCCATCCGCACGATTCTCAGGATGTCCGTATATCAGATTTTCTGGATGGACCGGATTCCGGACCGGGCAGTGTGCAGCGAGGCGGTGAGCCTGGCGGAAAGCCGCCGCTTCGGAAGCCTGAAGGGCTATGTAAACGGTGTGCTGCGGTCCGTGATCCGGGAGAAGGACGGCATTTCCTTTGACGACTGGTCCTTAAAATATTCCATGCCCCGGTGGCTGGTGGATATGTGGCGGGAACAGTACCCGGAGCATATAGTGGAAGGGATGCTGCAGGCATTCCTGGGAGAGATGCCTACGGCGGTCCGCTGCAATCAGAACCTGGCGGATATTTCTGCGGTAAAGGAGAGCCTGGCCCGTCAGGGCGTGCAGGCCGGGGAGAATACGGCGTTTCCCGGAACGCTGATGCTGTCCGGATATGATTATCTGGAGGGGCTGGAGGCATTTCAGAACGGCTGGATTCAGGTGCAGGATCCAAGCTCCTCTCTGGTCTGCCGCGCGGCTGCGCCGGAGCCGGGAAGCCAGGTGCTGGATATCTGCGCAGCACCCGGCGGGAAAAGCCTTCATATGGCGGATATGCTGGGCGGCACCGGTATGGTGACTGCAAGAGACTTAACAGAGCAGAAGGCGCTCATGATCAGGGAGAATATCAGGCGGACCGGATTTTCCAATATCCAGGTTCAGGTGTGGGACGCCCTGCGCTTTGATCCGCAGTGGGAAGGAAAGGCGGATATTGTTCTGGCGGATCTTCCCTGCTCCGGTTTTGGGATTATCGGAAAGAAGCCGGACATCAAGTATCAGGCTTCTCCTGAGAAGATCCGGGAGCTGGCTGTGCTGCAGCGGCAGATTTTATCTGTGGCGGTCCGCTATGTGAAGCCGGGCGGACGGCTGGTGTACAGCACCTGTACGGTCAGCCGCCAGGAGAATGAGGACCAGCGGGAGTGGTTCCTTCGGAGCTTTCCGGAGTTTGTACCGGGAGATCTGAGAAAACGGCTGGGAAGCGGTCTTGCGCGTCCTGGTCTGGAGGAGGGATACATCCAGCTGCTTCCGGGGCAGGATCCCTGCGATGGATTTTTCATTGCCCTGTTTGAAAAAAAGAAGATCTGAAACAGGATGGATTTCAGAAGGTGAACGGATATATGACAGAAAAAAAGGATATCAAGTCGCTGTATCTGCCGGAGCTGGAGCAGGAGCTGGCCCTTTTGGGAGAGAAGTCTTTCCGGGCAAAGCAGATTTACCAGTGGCTGCACCAGAAGCTGGCGGCTGGCTTTGATGAGATGAGCAATCTTTCCAGGCCTCTGCGGGAGAAGCTGAGGGAAGAGTTTGAGCTGACCTGTCTTCAGGCAGTGGATGTGAAGATCTCCAGAATTGACGGTACAAGAAAGTATCTGTTCCGCCTGGGAGACGGCAACGTGATTGAAAGCGTGTGGATGAAGTATCATCACGGGGATTCTGTGTGTATTTCCTCCCAGGTGGGCTGCAGGATGGGCTGCAGGTTCTGCGCCTCCACCATAGACGGACTGGAGCGGAATCTGACGGCGTCAGAGATGCTGGATCAGATATACCGGATTCAGGCCGACACCGGGGAGCGGGTCTCCAATGTGGTGGTCATGGGCTCCGGAGAGCCTATGGATAATTATGACAACGTGATCCGGTTTATCCGGATGATTTCAGATGAACAGGGATTACATATCAGCCAGAGAAATATCACGGTTTCAACCTGCGGCATTGTCCCGGGGATTTTAAAATTCGCCGGCGAGGGACTTTCCGTTACGCTGGCGCTGTCCCTGCACGCACCCAGCGATGAGGTAAGACAGACGCTGATGCCCATTGCCGGACGGTATGGGCTTTCAGAGGTTCTGGATGCCTGCCGGCAGTATTTTGAGAAGACGGGACGGCGGCTTACCTTTGAGTACAGTCTGGTAAGCGGCGTCAATGACAATCTGGACGAGGCGAGGGCTCTGGCGTCCCTGATCAGAGGGATGCACGGCCATGTGAATCTGATCCCGGTCAATCCCATCAAGGAGAGGGATTTTGTCCAGTCGGATCAGCGGGCCATTCAGGCCTTTAAAAATTATCTGGAAAAGCAGGGCATTCAGGTGACGGTCCGCCGGGAGATGGGGCGGGATATCAATGGAGCCTGCGGCCAGCTTAGAAGGAGTTTTCTGAAAGGAGGCTGAGGAAGATGGAGGCTTGTGCAATTACAGATACAGGTCAGGTTCGCAGCATGAACCAGGATGTTGTATTTTCCTCAACGACACCAATCGGTTCATTGAACAACTTATTTATTGTTGCAGACGGGATGGGAGGACACCGGGCCGGTGACTTTGCCTCCCGCTTTGTGGTGGATCATCTTGTTGAGTTTTTCGGGCACAGATACCCGGAAAAGGATGTTCACGGGATTTTAAAGGAGGGCATCCGCCAGGTAAACAGGCTGCTTTTTGAGGCCACCGAGAAGGAGGCCCATTTAAACGGCGCCGGAAGCACGCTGGTGGTGGCCACGGTGAAGGGCAACGTGCTTTATGTGGCCAATATTGGAGACAGCCGGCTGTATCTGCTCCGGGAGGAGCTGGAACAGGTGACCAGGGACCATTCCTATGTGGAGGAGCTGGTGGCCCTGGGCAAGATGAAGCGGGGAAGCCGCGATTACATGGAAAATAAGAACATCATTACCAGAGCCGTGGGAGCGGGACGGGATGTGGATATGGACCTGTTTGCGTTAAAGCTCAGAAGCAGGGACTGCATTCTGATGTGCTCCGACGGCTTAAGCAACATGGTGGATGAGTTTGAGATAGAATATATTATCCGTTCCGAGGACGGGCTGGAGAGAAAGACTCAGGCGCTGGTGGATGCGGCGAACCGCTCCGGCGGCCGGGACAACATCTCCGTGATCCTCATTGATCCGCAGATAAGTGAGGTGAGCCTATGATGCTGAGACCAGGAACATTTTTACAGGACCGGTATGAGATCCAGGAGCAGGTGGGCTCCGGCGGCATGTCCGTGGTATATAAGGCAAAGTGCCATAAGCTTAACCGGATGGTGGCCATCAAGGTGCTGAAGGAGGAGTTCTGCAATGACGCGGGCTTTGTCAGCAAGTTTAAGATGGAGGCGCAGGCGGCGGCGGGACTTTCCCATCCGAATATTGTCAGCGTTTACGATGTTATCGATGAGGGAAAGCTTCACTATATCGTGATGGAGCTGGTGGAAGGCATTACCTTGAAGAGCTATATCGCGAAGAAGGGGCGTCTTGAGGTTAAAGAAAGCATCGGCATCGCCATCCAGGTGGCCCAGGGCATTGCGGCGGCCCATGAGCAGCATATTATTCACCGGGATATCAAGCCGCAGAACATGATTATTTCCAGGGACGGAAAGGTGAAGGTGGCGGATTTCGGCATTGCCAGAGCAGTGTCTGCCCAGACCTTAAACTCAGCGGCCATGGGCTCTGTCCATTATATTTCACCGGAGCAGGCGAGAGGCGGCTTCAGCGATGAGCGGAGCGACATTTATTCCCTGGGTATCACCATGTATGAGATGGTGACGGGACGGGTGCCTTACGAAGGGGAGAATACGGTTTCCATCGCCCTTGCCCATCTGGAGGACGCCATGGTGCCGCCCAGCGTTTACAACCCGCAGGTTCCCGTGAGTCTGGAACGGATCATTTTAAAGTGCACGGAGAAAAAGCCGGAGCGCCGGTACCCGGATGTCAATGACGTGATCGCTGATTTAAGAAAGGTGCTGGTGGATCCGGAGCATGCGGCGGTGGCCGGAAAGCGCCAGATTCCAGAGCGTCAGCATGGGGACCATGCGGTGAACGGAGAGACGGTGCAGATCAGCGGAGAGGAATTAAACCGCATCAAGGAGTGGAACCGGCCGAAGCTGGAGCTGGAGCTTACCAGGAACCTGGACAGGGATTTTAAGGAGGAGCCGGCGTTTCGCAGGTACCGGGACGATGAGCCGGAAGCTCCCCGGAACTACAGGGAGAGCGGCGGCCGCAAGGTGCGCCGGGACGGGCACGGAGACTCCGCAAGGAGAGCTGACAGCGATGACGATGCCAGTCCGGGAATTGAACGTCTTTTAACAGGTGCAGGTGTGATTGTGGCGGCGATTATTGTGATTGTTCTGATCGTTGTATTTTCCAAGCTGGGAGGACTGTTTAAGTCCGGAAGCGGGCTCTGGCCCGGAAGTGGAACAGAGGTGGTTTCTTCCGGCGCAGCGGAGGGAGACGAGACCCTAAGCAGCACGGAGATCGCCATGCCGAAGATCGAGGGCCTTACGGAGGATGAGGCTGAGGCCCAGCTGGCGCAGAGCTTTATAACCATGAAACGCTCCTATGCGTATTTCGACGATATCGCGGAAGGAGTCATTGCCAGCCAGGATCCGGCGCCGGGGGCGACGGTGTTAAAGGGCGGTTCTGTCAATGTGGTGGTCAGCAGCGGCTCTGACAAGCTGAATCTGACAGATCTTGGAATCGGCAATCTGGACGGCACTACAGCGGAAAAATTCCTGGCCAGCAAGAATGTGACAGTAAAGCTGGTCGAGGAGGAGAGCGAGACTGTGGAAAAGGGAAAGATTCTCCGTTATGAGCCGGAGCTGGTGGCAGAGGGCGGCACCGTGACGCTGTATGTCAGCACAGGTCCGCACGTGGATCTGGTGGCGGCGCCGTATCTGATCGGAAAGCCGGAGGAGGAGGCTATCGCCCTTCTGGCAGAGGCCGGACTGTCTCCGGGCAGCACGGAAACGGCCAGCAGCGATACTGTGGCCCGCGGCTCAGTAATCAGCCAGGATATAGGCGCCGGTACGCAGCTGGAGCCCGGAAGCAAGATCAGCTATGTGGTCAGCAGCGGACCGGAGGTGCATAAGCAGCGGTATGTGGCGTCCATTAACGAGGTCTTCGACTTAAGCTATCTGATTGGCCCGGGAGCGGGAAGCTCCAGTGTGACAGTGATGATCCGTCTCCGTCAGGGAACGGACAGCGATCCCGTTTACCGCGTTCTGACTCAGGCTACTACCGTCAGGGGCGACGTATTGCTGCCTGTCAGCTACACCAGCATTGAAAGTGTGGACGGGACAGACAAGGGAGAGCTGGAGATTGTGGATGTGGATTCCGGTGCGGTCATCGAGACCTATCCGCTGACCTTCTTCCCCATGGATTAGGAGAGGAATGACAGGATGACAGGGAAAATTATCAAAGGAATTGCCGGATTTTACTATGTTCACGACGGGGAAAGCCGGGTATACGCCTGCAAGGCAAAGGGCATATTCCGAAACCGGGGCGTAAAGCCGGTGGTTGGAGACAATGTGAGCTTTACGGTTCTCGATGAGGAGGCAGGAGAGGGAAGCATCGATGAGATACTGCCGCGGAAAAATGTCCTGATCCGCCCGGCTTCCGCCAATGTGGATCAGGCGCTGGTGGTGTTTGCCATGACCCGGCCGGAGCCGAATCTGAATCTCCTGGACCGCTTTCTGATCATGATGGAGGCTCAGGAAATTCCGGTTACCATCTGCTTTAACAAGCTGGATCTGGAGCAGGAAAAGAAGCAGCAGGAGTACCGCAGAATTTATGAGCAGGCCGACTATCCGGTGATGTTTTCCAGCGCCAGCAATGGCCAGGGGATCGGGGAAATCCGGGATTTCCTGAGAGGGAGGACTACCATTCTGGCCGGTCCCTCCGGCGTGGGAAAGTCTTCGCTGACCAATCTTCTTCAGCCGGAGGCAGAGATGGAGACGGGCAGCATCAGCGAAAAAATCAAGAGGGGGAAGCATACCACCCGCCACGCGGAGCTTTTCTGTGTGGAAGAGGATACATATCTGATGGATACGCCGGGGTTCAGCTCCATGTATCTGGAGGAGATGGAGGCCGGTGAGCTGAAGGATTATTTTCCGGAATTTGCGCCCTGCACGGAAAAGTGCCGGTTCGGCGCGGACTGTGTGCACATCGGAGAGCCGGTCTGCGGCGTGAAGGCCGCGGTGGAGCAGGGAAACATCAGCAAAAGCCGGTATGAGAATTACCGGATTTTGTATCAGGAGCTGAAAAGCAGACGGAAATACTGACAAAAAGGAGACAAAAACCATGAAATACATTCTGGCGCCGTCCATTCTGGCGGCTGATTTTGGAAATTTAAAGCGGGATGTGGAGACTGTGGCCCGGGCGGGCGCAGAGTATATTCATATTGATGTGATGGACGGCATGTTTGTGCCGAGCATTTCCTTTGGGATGCCGGTGATCTCCAGCATTCGTTCCTGTACGGATAAGGTGTTTGACGTGCATATGATGGTGGAGGAGCCGGGACGCTACGCGGAGGCCATGAAAAAGGCCGGAGCGGATTTGCTCTGTGTCCATCAGGAGGCCTGCGTTCATCTGGACAGAACCATCCAGCAGATTAAGGATCTGGGCATGAAGGCGGCTGTGGCTTTAAATCCGGCGACGCCGGTGCAGACGCTGTCCTGCGTCCTGGAGCAGCTGGATATGGTGCTGGTGATGTCGGTGAATCCTGGCTTTGGCGGGCAGAAATTCATCCCCTATGCCACGGAGAAGGTGCGGACGCTCCGCGCCATGGCGGATGAGAGGGGACTTGATCTGGATATTCAGGTGGACGGCGGCGTCGGCCTTGACAATGCTGGTCAGCTTCTGAACGCCGGCGCAAACATCCTGGTGGCAGGCTCCGCCGTCTACAGGGGCGATGCGGCTGCCAATGTGAGGGAGTTTTTAAAGGTCTTTGAGGAAAGGGCCGGAAAGGGCTGAAAGCATCTATGAAATCATGTTTGATTGTGACGGGCGGCAAGCTGGATCTGGCTTTCGCCCGCTCCTTTTTGGCAAAGGAGCATTTTGACAAAATCATTGCGGTGGACGGCGGGCTGGAAGCCGCGGAGGCTCTTGGGCTGACGCCGGATTATATTGTAGGAGATTTCGACACGGTTTCCTCTCAGGTGGTGGAGCGGTTTAAACGTCTGCCTTTTATTGTATGGGAAAAGCATAAGCCGGAGAAAAACGAGACGGATACGGAGCTGGCCCGCAGCAGGGCGCTGAGCCTGGGCTGCGGCAGAATCGTGTTTTTGGGAGCTACCGGCGGACGCTTTGACCATATGCTGGGGAATCTGCATGCTCTTTACGCATGCATGGAGCAGGGGATCGAGGCCTGTCTTCTGGACCGGCAGAATAAAATCTATCTGCTGGATGAGGGAAAAGCCTTTTACAGAAAGTATATGTGGGGGAAGTACGTTTCCTTCCTGCCCTACACGGAAAAGGTCCGCGGGATTACCCTGACCGGCTTTAAATACCCTCTGACCGACAGGGATATCGAGCGGGGCAGGGAAGTGGGACTGTGCATCAGCAACGAGCTGGCCGCGGACCGGGCAGAGCTTTCCTTTAAAGAGGGCGTTCTGATCTGCGTGGAATCCACAGACTGACGGCAGGCGCCTTCCCGGTGATATGAGATACAAAACTGGACTGATCAAAAACAATAAAACTGGATATTTATACCACGCCACTTCGGTGCTATCATAAGCCCATAAAAATGATGCAGCAGGTAGTGTCAAGTGATCTATGAAAAACTGGGCTAAAAAAATAGGCTCAGATGAA
>JAUNGW010000098.1 GCA_030524245.1 Eubacteriales bacterium | reverse complement strand
CATGATTCAGGAGGACGAAGCATTGTTTTCATATATAAAAGGACCACTGACGGAGATCTGGGAGGATATGCTGGTGGTGGAGGCCGGAGGCATCGGCTGGAACATACATGTGCCGCTGTCGGTCTTTGACCGGCTTCCGGGGATCGGGGAGGATGTGAAGATCTATACGTCCTTTCAGGTGAGAGAGGACGCCATGACTCTGTACGGCTTTTTCAGCCGTCAGGATCTTAAGATGTTTGATCAGCTTCTCGGGGTGAACGGCATCGGGCCGAAGGCAGCCCTCGGCATTCTGTCAGTGATGCGGCCGGATGATCTGCGGCTTGCCATTCTTTCAGAGGATGTGAAGGCTATCTCCAAGGCCCCGGGCATCGGCCCGAAGACGGCTAAGAGAGTGATCCTTGACTTAAAGGACCGGATCACGGCAGAGGATATCCTTCCGCCCGGATTTGCGGAGGCCGGCCTGGACGGGACGGCTGCAGCGCCGGCGGGCGGCGGTATGGAGGGTGTCGGCAGGGAGGCTGTGGAGGCGCTTACAGCGCTGGGCTATTCCCTGACGGAGGCCACAAAGGCAGTGCGCCAGGCGGAGCCGGCAGAGGGGATGACCGTGGAGGAGGTGCTGAAGGCATCTCTGAGATTCCTGGCATTTTAAATCCCTGACAGAAAAAGCAGATGACGGAGAGAGACATGGAACGGAGAATCATCACAACGGAGGTTACAGAGGAGGACAAGATCACAGAGCCGAATCTGCGTCCTCAGATGCTGGAAGATTATATCGGCCAGGAGAAGATCAAGAACAATCTGAAGATATATATGCAGGCGGCAAAGGCCAGGGGAGAGTCCCTGGACCACGTGCTGTTTTACGGGCCGCCGGGTCTTGGCAAGACTACTCTGTCCGGCATTATCGCCAACGAGATGGGGGTTCACATGAAGGTGACCTCCGGTCCGGCGATTGAAAAGCCGGGAGAGATGGCCGCCATTTTAAACAATCTCCAGGAGGGGGATGTGCTGTTTGTGGATGAGATACACCGCCTGAACCGACAGGTGGAGGAGGTTTTGTATCCTGCGATGGAGGATTTTGCCATCGATATCATGCTGGGCAAGGAGTCCTCGGCCAGATCCATCCGTCTGGAGCTGCCGCATTTTACTCTGGTGGGAGCCACCACCAGGGCGGGTCTGCTGACGGCTCCCCTGAGAGACCGCTTCGGAGTGGTGCAGAAGCTGGAGTTTTACCGGCCGGAGGAGCTTAAGGTGATTGTGGAGCGCTCGGCGAAGGTGCTTGGCGTGGAGATAGACCCGGAGGGGGCGGCGGAGATAGCAAGACGCTCCAGAGGGACGCCGCGTCTGGCCAACCGGCTTTTGAAGCGGGTGCGGGATTTTGCCCAGGTAAAGTATGACGGCGTTATTACAAGACAGGTGGCGGACTTCGCTCTGGATATTCTGGACGTGGACAAGCTGGGGCTGGACAACAATGACAGAAGCATCCTGCTTATGATGATTGAGAAGTTCGGCGGCGGCCCGGTGGGGCTGGATACGCTGGCGGCGGCCCTGGGAGAGGATGCGGGAACTTTGGAGGACGTGTACGAGCCATATCTTCTGATGAACGGATTTATTAACCGGACGCCGCGCGGCCGCGTTGCCACGGAAAACGCATACCGACATCTGGGTATTTCCATCTGACGGGGACTTAAGGGCGGCTTTTGCCTGACGGCGGGGCGGCTCTGCGTTTTTTCTTGTGTTTGATGTCCTGTTATGGTATGATTGCCATGAAAAAGAATCCTGCCTCGCAGACGGATCATATCCGTTTGAGAATGCAGCAGTTAGGAGAGAATGAATGGGAGAAAAGCTGCTTTTGGACTGTACGCTGCGGGACGGCGGATATGTCAACGACTGGAATTTTGGCCATGATAATCTGGTCAGCGTGTTTGAACGCGTAGTGGATGCCGGCGTGGACATGATCGAGATCGGCTTTCTGGATGAGCGGCGGTCCTTTGATATAAACAGAAGTATTATGCCGGATACGGACGCTGTGGCCCGTATTTACGGCAGGCTTGACCGGAAAAATACCATGGTTGTGGGGATGATCGATTACGGCACCTGCGGCCTGGAGCATATAAGACCCTGTGAGGAGAGCTTCCTCGACGGTATCCGCGTGATTTTCAAGAAGCATCTGCGGGAGCCGGCGCTGGAATTCTGCCGGGCATTGAAGGAGCTTGGCTATAAGGTGTTTGCCCAGCTGGTATCTGTGACAAGCTACAGCGACGGGGAGCTTCTGGATCTGATCCGTCTGGCCAATGAGGTCCGTCCTTATGCAGTGTCTATGGTGGATACCTACGGGCTGATGCACCAGAACAACCTGATGCATTATTTTGACCTGCTCAATAAAAATCTGCTGCCGGAAATCGGCCTGGGCTATCACGCCCACAACAACTTCCAGATGGGATATGCCAACTGCATCGCCATGCTTTCAAATCAGATAGAGCGCAGCATTGTGGTGGACGGAAGTATTTACGGCATGGGCAAAAGCGCGGGCAACGCGCCTCTGGAGCTGATTGCCATGCATATGAACAATGCCTGCGGGAAGCATTACCAGATCAGTCAGATTCTGGAAACCATCGATTCCAACATCCTGCAGTTTTACCATCCGGCAACCTGGGGATACAACATGTTTTATTATATTGCGGCGTCCAATGACTGCCACCCCAGCTATGTGTCTTATCTGATGAATAAGCGGACCCTGTCCATAAAATCCATCAACGAGATCCTTTCCAGGCTTCAGGGGGATAAGCGCCTTCTCTACGACAGAGACTATGTGGAGAGCCTGTATGTGGATTATCAGAATCATGAGGTGGACGACAAGGCGGACAGAAAGCGTCTGTCTGAGCTTCTGGCGGACAAGGAGCTGTTGCTGATTGGTCCGGGAACTACGGTGCAGGCGCAGCGGGACAGGATCGACCGGTATCTTTCCGGGAAGCATCCGGTGGTCATATCCATCAATTATGTCCCTGCGGGCCTGAAGCCGGACTTTATCTTCTTAAGCAACGCCAAGCGGTATGTGCAGCTGGCCAGCCGCCTGACCCAGGAGCGGTACACGGTGATCGCTACCTCCAATGTGACGGGGACAAGCGAGGGCGTGTTTGCCTTCCGGCTGAATTTCAGCAGCCTGATGGATCCGGACGCGGAGATCTGCGACAATTCTCTTGTGATGCTTTTAAAGGCCCTGATTTCCATTGGCTGCCGTCAGGTGACGCTGGCCGGATTCGACGGGTATTCCAGCGAGGCATCCAATTATTTTAATATGAGCATGGAATACGATTTTGTGAAAAAGAAGGCGGATTATCTCAACGATTATACGATCCGCTTCCTGAGGGAGATCAGCGGAAAGCTTTCCGTGCGTTTTCTGACGGATTCCAGATACGGAGGGGCAGATGGGCAGATATAAGCTTGCGGTTTTCGACCTGGACGGAACTATTCTTGACACGACGGAGGGGGTTCTGTCCGCGGTAAAGTACACGATTCAGAAAAAGAAGCTGCCGCCTCTTTCAGACAGCCGGCTGGCTTCCTTTATCGGCCCGCCGATTCAGGATTCCTTTGCGGGGGCTTACGGGCTTTCCGGGGAGATTCTGCAGGAGCTGGCGACGGTTTTCCGGGACCGGTATAAGGGCGAGGATCTGTTGAAGGCCGCGCCCTACGAGGGGATTTACCAAGTGTTTGATACCCTGAAGGAGAGAGAGATTGTTCCGGCTGTGGCGACCTATAAGCGGGAGGATTATGCACTGGAGCTGCTTCGTCATTACCGGTTTCATGAGTACTGCCCGGTGATGCACGGAGCGGATCACGAAAACCGTCTGAAGAAGCAGGATATTATCCGTCTCTGCATGGAAGAGACGGGGGTTACGGACTGCCGTGAGGTGGTGATGATCGGCGATACGGTTCACGATGCTTCCGGCGCGGAGAAGCTGGGAGTGGATTTTGTGGGCGTGACCTATGGCTTTGGATTTCGCGGACCGGAGGATTTTGACGGTGTGAGGCATATCGGTACAGCGGACTGCGCCGCAGATATCTTAAAGTGGATAAAATAAAAAGGCTTCAGGGCCGGAGGAGATCAGTATGAAGATAAAGGTTGCACAATATATATCAGAGTTTCTGGTGGAGCATGGAATTCGGGACTGCTTTATGATTACAGGGGGCGGAGCCATGCACCTGGATGACGCGCTGGGGCACCAGAAGGGGCTGCACTGCGTATTCAACCATCACGAGCAGGCATGTACCATTGCGGCGGAGGCCTACACAAGGATGACGGGGAAACTGGCGGCGGTCTGCGTGACCAGCGGCCCCGGCGGAACCAATGCCGTCACGGGAGTGATGGGAGGCTGGACGGATTCTATTCCCATGTTTGTAGTGTCCGGCCAGGCAAAGCGGGAAACCATGGTTACGGCTTGCCCCGAGCTTCATTTAAGGCAGCTGGGAGACCAGGAGGTGGATATTATCCATATGGTATCCCATCTGACAAAGTATGCGGCAGTGCTTTCCAATCCGCAGGAGACGGCGTATCATCTGGAAAAGGCGCTGTATCTTGCGCTGGACGGCAGAGGCGGCCCGGTGTGGCTGGATGTGCCGCTGGATGTGCAGGGAGCCGTGATCGATACAGAGCAGCTGCTTCACTTTGATCCGGAGGCGGAAGGAATCTGGAAGCGTCCGGCCCTGAAGGGCGAGGTGATCGATGAGATACTGGAGCGGATCCGCCGGGCAAAGGCGCCGTTGATTCTGGCCGGCACCGGCGTGAGGCTGGGAGGCGCTCAGGAGGAGCTTTTACAGCTTCTGGACAAGCTGAAGATCCCGGTGGTAACGGCCTGGAACGCCAATGACACTGTGGCCTACGACCATCCGTCCTTTGCAGGCATGCCGGGAACGGTAGGCACAAGGCCGGGAAACTTTGCAGTACAGAACTGCGACCTTCTGTTAAGCCTTGGCTGCCGCCACAATATCCGTATGATCGGCTACAACCATCATGACTTTGCAAAGAACGCGTACAAGATCATTGTGGATCTGGATGCCCGGGAGCTGGCAAAGCCGACGATCCATCCGGATATGCCGGTGTGCGCGGATTTAAAGGATGTGATCTGCGGCCTTCTTGCGCGGGATTACGAGCCGCAGAAGCACCATGAGCCGTGGCTGGCCTGGTGCAGAAAACAGCTGGAGACTTATCCGTCCGTACTTCCTGAATACAGGAACGGCGGAAACGGCCTGATCAATCCCTATGTGTTTATAGACCGCTTGTTCGGCCGTCTGAGGGAGGATGACCGGATTATCTGCAGCAACGGAGGCGCCTGTGTGATTACCTTCCAGACCGGAAAGATCCGGCAGGGACAGCGGATGTTTTCCAATTCCGGATGCGCGGCCATGGGCTACGGCCTGCCGGCGGCCATTGGCGTTGCTGTTTCCGACAACAGCCGGAGAACACTGTGCATCGAGGGAGACGGAAGCCTGATGATGAATATTCAGGAGCTGGCAACCATTGCCTGGAACCGTCTGAATGTGAAGCTGATTATTTTAAACAACAATGGATATCATTCCATCCGGCAGACTCAGAGCAATATGTTCCACGGCGCTTATGTGGGCATTGACGGGGCGACCGGTGTGGGCTTCCCGGATTTCGGCATGCTGACGGAGTCCTTTGGCCTGAAGTATTTTAGTCTGGACAGCGAGAAGAACTGCGATGAGGTGCTGGATGCCTTTTTAAACTGGGACGGCCCCTGCGTCTGCGAGGCAGTGGTGGACCCGAAGCAGAATTTTGAGCCGAAATCAGCCTCAAGGGTGCTTCCGGACGGCAGGATCGTATCTCCGTCTCTGGACGATATGGCCCCCTTCCTTCCGAGGGAGGAGTTTGAGCGTATTTCCTACTGCTCTGCCGGGACGGAGTCATAGGCGCATGCAAAAGCTGCTTGTTGATTGGGAACGTATGTGATAAACTGAAAATACATAAGGAAGTCAGGAGTCAGAAACCATGAGCCAGAAAAATTATACAGAGGTTTTGATCGATGGTGCGGCCTATACACTGGGCGGCGATGAGGATGAGGGATATCTGCGCCGCGTGGCGGCCTACCTGAATGAAAAGATCGGAAGCATTAAGAGCCAGCGGGGCTTTTCGCGTCAGAACGCGGATTATCAGACCCTGATGATCCAGCTGAACATTGCGGACGATTATTTTAAGGAGCAGGAGCGGGCCGATATTTTAAGCGGACAGAAGGCGAGCCTGGAAAAGGAGGCCTACAGCTTAAAGCACGAGCTGATCACCACGCAGATCCGTCTGGAGACCCTTCAAAAGGAGCTGGAGGCGGAGCGGCAGCGCCGCGCGGCGGAGTCCACTGGAACGGAAAAAGCAGCGGAACCGGAGGCGAGAAAGCCGGGATCAGGAAAAAGGTAAGGACAAAAGATACAGAGGGTGTTTCCCGTCATACAGGAACATCCTCTCTTTTATCAGGAGGAGAATGTGAAACCGAGAGTGGAAATTCTTGCGCCGGCCGGGTCAGTGGAGAGCATGAAGGCGGCGGTCAATGCCGGCGCGGACGCGGTGTATATGGGCGGAAGCCGGTTTGGAGCCAGGGCCTACGCGGACAATCCGCAGGAGGATCAGTTCCTGGAGGCTATTGACTTTGTGCATCTGCACGGCTGCAGTCTGTACATGACGGTAAATACCCTGATGAAGGAGGAGGAGCTGAATCAGCTTTATGAGTTCCTTCTTCCATACTATGAGCGGGGGCTGGACGCGGTGATTGTCCAGGATTTGGGCGTGTTTGATTTTATACGCAGGCATTTTCCAAAGCTGCCCGTTCATGCAAGTACCCAGATGACAGTCACGGGCTGGAGAAGCGCGAAGCTGTTAAAGGACATGGGAGCAAGCCGGGTGGTCACGGCGAGAGAGCTGTCTCTGGATGAGATTGCGGCAATCCGGGACCATGTGGATATTGAGATCGAGAGCTTCGTTCACGGAGCCTTATGCTACTGTTATTCCGGACAGTGCCTTTTAAGCAGTCTGATCGGAGGCCGCAGCGGCAACCGGGGACGGTGCGCCCAGCCCTGCCGCCTTCCCTATGAGAGTCATGGAGACAGCCGGGGCACAGGGAAAAAGAATCCGCAGGGAAAGCAGTATCTGATGAGTCTTAAGGATCTTTGTACGCTGGATATTCTTCCGGACATTGTGGAAGCGGGAGTTTTCTCCCTGAAGATTGAGGGACGGATGAAAAGTCCCAGGTATACGGCCGGTGTGGTCAGCGTATACCGGAAGTACCTGGACCGGTATCTGGAGTATGGCCGGGAGGGGTATAAGGTGGATCAGGCGGCCCGCAGGATGCTGCTGGACCTGTTTGACAGGGGCGGACTGACGGAAGGATATTACCGGCAGCACAACGGCCGGGACATGATTGCCCTGAAGGAAAAGCCGGCGTTCCGCGAGGGCAACCAGGCGCTGTTTGACCGTCTGGACGCGGAGTATGTGAATCTGGAGAAGCAGGAGCCGGCCAGAGCCCGGGTGACGGTGCGGGAGGGAGAGCCTTCCAGGCTGGAGCTGTCTGCCCGCAGAGGGCCGGACGGCGCTTCCGTATGTGTGACGGTTTCCGGCGAGGCTGCCCAGACAGCGCAGAATCAGCCGCTGACCGGGGAAAAGCTGCTGAAGCAGATGAACAGGACAGGCGGATCCCCCTTTTACTTTGAGGAGCTGACAGAGACGGTGGAGGGGAACTGCTTTCTCCCGGTTCAGGCATTAAACAGGCTGAGACGGGATGGAATGGACGCGCTGACAGAGGCGGTGTTAAGTCCGTACCGCCGCCGGAGACCGGAGGAAGAGCCGGACGGGAGGACCGCGGCTTTTGCGCAGGATGTATCCGGCCGGCAGTGCGGAGGAGGAGAAGACGGATTCTGGCCGGAGATTTCTGTATCTCTGGAGCAGCCGGAGACGTTTCCGGCTGCCGTGCGGCACAGGGATGTGACGGCTGTTTATCTGGACAGCACCGGCTTTGGCGGAGAGGACTGGGCGGGATATGTGAAGGCCTGCCACGATGCGGGGAAGATCTGCGGTCTGATTCTGCCGCATATTTTCCGCCGGGAGGCGGAAGCATATTTTTACAGCCACAGAGACAGGCTCAAGGAAGCCGGCTTTGATGTCTTCGTGATCCGGTCCATGGAGGAGCCTGAATTTTTACGGGAGCTGGGACTGGGCTTTGTACCGTTTGTCCTGGATGCCAACCTGTATGCGATGAACCATCAGGCGGCAAGATTTCTGAAGAATATGGGCGCAGAGCGGCTGACCATGCCGCTGGAGCTTAACAGCAGGGAGCTGGAAGCGCTTGCCTGTGACGTCCGGCTTTCAGATATTCCGTGGGAGCTTACGGCATATGGCCGGTATCCGGCCATGGTATCTGCCCAGTGCATCCTGCGGACTACGAAGGGCTGTACGAAGAAGCCGGAGCTTTTGTATATTCAGGACCGGACCGGGAAACAGCTGCCGGTGAAAAATCACTGCCGGTTCTGCTACAATACGATCTACAATCCAAGCCCGCTGTCCTTACTGGGGCAGGAGCAGATTGTGAAACGGCTGCGTCCGGATGTGCTGCGTCTGAGCTTTACCACAGAAACACCAAAGCAGGCGAGGGAGGTGCTGGACGCATATGCGGACTGCTTCCTCCGCGGGGAGGACGTAAAGGCGCCGTTTGGAGATTTTACCCGGGGACATATGAAGCGAGGCGTGGAATAGCCGGAAAGGCGGACGATGATTAATGTACTGATTGAGGTGTCCAGGTATGTGCTGATACTGCTGATGGCCCTTTATACCTATTGGAATTTCAGCTATTTCCGTTTTCGGGACAGAAAGCGGCAGGAGAGAGTCTGTCTGAAACAGAATGTGGTGATGTTTCTTCTTCATGCCCTGGCTTATGCGGTGCTTTATTTAAAATCTCAGGATGAGCGGGTGGTGCTGTTTTATCTGGCCCAGGTGATCTTTTTCGGCGCCTATCTCTGGCTTTACCGGTTATTTTACCGGAACCGGTCCGGGATCCTGGTGAATAATGTCTGCATGCTGCTGACTGTCGGCTTTGTGATGCTGACCAGGCTTTCCTTTGATAAGGCGGTCCGTCAGTTCCTTCTGGCTGCGCTTGCGGCGCTGGTTACCTGGCTGATTCCCTTTGTCATGGACCGGGTATGGCAGCTGGCAAAGCTTCCCTGGATATATGGCGGACTGGGACTGGCGCTTTTGATTGTGGTCTGGGCCGTGGGAAACAACAGCTTTGGCGCGCAGCTGTCTGTGAATATTGCAGGCATTGCTTTCCAGCCCTCGGAATTTGTGAAAATCAGCTTTGTCTTTTTTGTGGCGGCCGTTTTTTACCGGTCCGTGGATTTTAAGACGGTGGCGCTGACGACGGCTATCGCGGCAGGTCATGTGCTGATTCTCGTTTTTTCAAAGGATCTGGGAAGCGCCCTGATCTTTTTCATCACGTATGTGGCCATGCTGTTTGCGGCCACCTCCAGCTGGCTGTATCTTGGAGCGGGACTTTTATCCGGCTGCGGCGCTTCTGTGATTGCTTACGGGCTGTTTTCCCATGTGCGGACGAGAGTGGCTGCCTGGAGCAATCCCTGGGCGGATATAGACAACCGCGGCTATCAGATTACCCAGTCTCTTTTTGCCATCGGTACGGGAGGCTGGTTCGGCATGGGCCTTTACCAGGGAATGCCGTACAAGATTCCGGTAGTGGAAAAGGACTTTTTGTTTGCGGCCATATCAGAGGAGCTGGGCGGTATTTTCGCAGTCTGCGTGCTGATGATCTGTCTGGGCTGTTTTCTGCAGTTTATGATGATC
>JAUNGW010000097.1 GCA_030524245.1 Eubacteriales bacterium | reverse complement strand
CGCATTTTAGCGGAAGATTGTGTTGGAAAGGAAGAAGAGAATATGGCCGAATGGATCAGAAAGCCCCGGCATAAGGAGCAGTTGAATATCAGAGAAAAACATGGGGTTACCTATTTGTCTTTTCCGGCGCTGGAGGACAGCGGCCTGGTGAGCCACAGCTTCTCCACCAGACTTGGCGGAGTCAGCGAGGGGAAATTCTCATCTATGAATTTTACATTTACCCGCGGCGACAATCCGGAGCATGTGATGGAAAATTACCGCCGGATGGCGGCTGTCCTTGAAACAGACCTGGAAAAAATGGTGCTTTCCCATCAGACGCACACAACGAATGTCCGGATTGTGACGGAGGAAGACGCTGGAAAGGGTATTGTGCGGGACCGGGATTATACGGATGTGGACGGGCTGGTGACGAATGTGCCAGGCATCACCCTGGTGACATTTTACGCAGACTGTGTTCCCTTATATCTGCTGGATCCTGTGCACAGAGCCATCGGCCTGTCTCATTCCGGATGGAGAGGTACGGTAAACCGCATGGGACAAAAAACTTTGGAGACTATGGCTACATGCTACGGGACAAATCCGGCGGATGTGACAGCCTGCATTGGCCCCAGCATCTGCCAGGACTGCTTTGAGGTAGGAGAAGAGGTAATCCTTGAATTTGCAGAAGCCTTCGATCCGGCCTTTCACCGGGAGCTGTTCTATAAGAAGGAAAACGGAAAATACCAGCTGGATCTGTGGAGAGCCAATGAGATTATCCTTGCAGAAGCCGGGATAAAGGAAGACCATATCCATACCACAGATATCTGTACCCACTGCAATCCCGAGCTTTTGTTTTCTCACCGGACAGCCGGGGCGGAGCGGGGGAATCTGGCGGCATTTTTGTGCCTGAGGGAAGAAATATAAAAGGGGAGAACTGCCATACCGGAGAAAAATAATCTGAAAGACAAGCAGTCTGCAGGATTCGACATATTTGTCGAAGTGTGTCGATGAATTCTCCCTGCAGATGGCTTGTCCTGTCTTATAAATTATGCTATAGTAAAACATGAAAGAACATATCAATCTGCAGAATTATTTCAAGGTCATTCCGGCCGTCTTCTGCAGGTGCTGTCTTTGTCCCGGATCGGGAAGGAAAATCCAGTAAAATCAAAGCTTACAAAAGAAAAGTTCAGGAAGCGGTTGTCTGTCACATCAAAAACATCTATAATAGGAGTGTGAAAAATGGGATGAAGGATATCCTGTGGAGGATGCTGTGAGCCGGGCTGTCCGTTACTGCATAGATCACGGAATCCTGTCAGATTACCTTTCTTCCCACAGAGCGGAGGTTATCAGTATGTTTTTGACAGAATATGATGAGGAAGCCCACATGAGAATGATGCGTGAGGAGGAACGAGAGGAAGGCAGAGAGGAAGGAGAGGGCCTGGAGGAGGGACGAGCACTGGCAATGATTTCGGTGATTCGCGGCATACAGAAAAAAATCTGGGAACAGATTTTGCCGCAGAGATTTTTCACAAGTCTGAAGAGGATGTTGAACGGATTGCCGGATTGATTCGGGATCATCCGGATTGGACAGACGAAAGAGTGTACGAAGAAATTCAGAAAAATATTCGATGAGAGTGGAGAATACAGATGAAGATCATTGACGCGCATGCGCATATTGTACAGTATATTGCAGGAATGGGCGGAGCAGGGGAGCTTCGCAGTATTGGAGATGGAATGGCGGTTTATGCTAATGGCCAGGTGGTCAGGATGATTCCTGAGCAGTTTGGAACAGACAGTGTGACGCCGGAGCAGCTGCTTGAAGTCATGGATGAGAACCATGTGGAAAAGGCTGTGCTGCTTCAGGGGAATTTCTATGGTTTTCAGAATTATTATACATATGAGGCGGTAAAAAAGTATCCAAACCGGTTTATCGGCGCTGCCAGCTATGATCCCTATTGTGCAGGTGTGGAGGGAATCCGCAGCTATCTGTTTGAAGAACTGGGATTTCAGATTGTAAAGTTTGAGATGAGCACCGGATCCGGGATTATGGCAAATCATCCGGATTTTCGGATTGACAGCGAGCGTATGATGGAGGCATTTGCGTATGCAGATGCCCATGGACATACTGTGGTGGTGGATATCGGAAAATGCGGCAGCGCCAGCTGGCAGATTGAAGGGCTGCGCAAAGCGGTTCATGCATTCCCGCAGACAAAGTTTGTCGCCTGTCATCTGCTGGCACCGTCAGATAAGGATGAAGCGCGGCTTCAGGAGGCGCTTAAGCTTCTCAGAGCGGATAATTTATGGTTCGACCTGGCAAGCGTGGTGCACAACTGCATGCCGGATCAGTTCCCATATCCGAAGGCGCGCCATTACGTCAGCCTGGCCCTTGATCTGGTGGGGGAGGACCGGCTGATGTTTGGCACGGATATTCCTTCAGCACTGAAGGAAGACTCTTATGGAAATTATGTTCGCTGGCTGCAGGAGATGCCGGGGCTGACACAGAAACAGAAAGAGAAGCTGTTTTATGAAAATGCCAGCGGCGTTTTTGTATCATAGGGGCGGAAAATCCTGCGTAGCAGGATTCTTTTTTAGATAGTACTGGGTATGCTATTCCTGATGACAGGAAAAATATGGACGCAGAGTCTGCTCCAGAATTCCTGACAAATCTGCTGTAGAGGGAGGCAGAGTCCGTCCCGGATGAAATACTTCAAGAAGATAATAGGGCTGCGGCTTATCAAAGGCTGCAGTCCTTTCTTTTGCTTCCATCGGCAAAAGCTCCAGCGGCAGGATTGTATCCGCGGCGCCGCAGGCGGCCAGCATACAGAGTATATCGCACCTTGCCTGACAGACGATTTCCGGCTTTTCGCCGTAGAGGCTTTCTGTCAGACGGTTCTGCTCCGTGCGCAGGGTGGTTCCCTCCGGAGCCAGCATCAGCGGACGGCAGGGAAGCTTCCTGTCCAGAGAAAGCGGGCCGGTCCAGTCTCTGCCAAAGCAGTATACGAGACGACTCTCAGCGACAATACGGCTGTTTAAAATAGGATGACTGGTTTCGCAGGAAAAGTAAAGTCCATAATCAGCGGAAGCGTTCAGCAGAGCCTCCTGGAAAGATTTTCTTCCACTCTATACGTGGTAAAGGCGCACATCAGGTTGTAGCTTTAAAAAGGCTGGGGCTGCCAGGGTGCGCACC
Organism: Eubacteriales bacterium; assembly: GCA_030524245.1. Lineage (GTDB taxonomy): Bacteria > Bacillota > Clostridia > Lachnospirales > Lachnospiraceae > Brotaphodocola. The sequence goes on along the minus strand of JAUNGW010000097.1, from coordinate 6,808 downwards.
CTGGAGGCCAGGTCATGGTCGCAGTGAAGATACAGACCGCCTCCATGTCCTTCCCGGTAGGTTTTGATATGTGCCGCCATTTCTGAATCAATCTGCAGAATGTTACGGGCAAAGTTTACAAAAACCTTTCCCGCATTTGTGGGCTGGAGCCGGTTGTGAACCCGTGTGAACAGGCGGGCGCAGACCATATCCTCGGCATTCTTCAGGTAGCGGGAGAGGGCCGGCTGGGACAGATAAAATTTTTCCGCGGCCTTGCTCAGGCTTTTTTCATCCACAATCGCGATGATATATTTTAAAAGTGGTGTGCTCAGATTAACAGGCGGTGCGCTGGGGCGTGAAGAAGCCCGGCGCTTTGTTTCCTGTCCGGAATCCTGGTCGCTGACAGGCTTCCCGGTATCATTGCTGTCAGTTGTTTCCGTCAGTTCCATCAGTTCTGCGGCTTCCGGGCAGTTGGTGGCCTGGTACCGCGGGTCGGAAAGCCGCTCTCTGATCAGAAGTCCGGCCAGATAGCGCTCTGGCTCGGACAGCTTGTGCCCGAGCGGGTATCGAATATGAAGGGTTTGGTATATGGGCGGATCCAGATGACGGTATACCAGTTCATTACAGGGGAAAACATGTGCCTGGGATACCAGCCCTGCACCTACTGCCTGGTGGAGCATGGAGTCCACCAGAATCACATCATTGGACTCAAAGGTAACAACCGGGCTGAAACCTGCATGTTCAAACAGTTCTTCAGCTATAAGACGGATACTGTGGCGTTCTCCCTGGAGAACGAAGGGGGTATCCTTTAAGCTGGCCAGATTGATCCGTTCCAGAGATGCCAGAGGATGAGAAACCGGCAGGGAAACCATCAGCTCCTCCTGCGCAAAGGGAAGATCTGTTACCTTGTCAGATACGGCTCCGGCGCCCAGGGCCAGGTCAATCTGGCCGTGCAAAACCGCGCCCGGCTGCTCGCTGGCATAAAGCTCCGTCAGAGTCAGCGCCACGTCCGGATAGCGTCTGGAGAATTCATTATAAATCCGGCTGTAGATAATGGCTCCCCGGTTTGGGGCCGTGGCAAGCCGGATTCTGGCGTAATCGCTCGTCAGCGCCCGTATGCTCTGCAGCATGCGGGTCTGCTCGTCCAGGATTTTCTGGGCGCAGGAGATCACATAGCGTCCTACGGCTGTAGGTGTCAGCTGTCTCTTATAACGGAGAAACAGGTGAAAACCAAGAGAATCCTCATACTCCGCAAGAAATTTGCTTAAAGCGGGCTGGGAGATTTTCAGGTTTCTGGCCGCTTTGGACAGACTTCCAGTGTCGGCGATGGTTACAAGATAGTAGAGCTGGCGCGTAGTCATATGTGGAAATCTCCTTTTTTGTGGTGGACTGTAGTTATAAATCCTGAACAATTATATCCTATCATAAAATGCCCCCATATTCCTGTCAAGAAAAAAGTATAACTAAAATGATATGAAAGATATAAATAACTGGGGTTTGTAAAAAATTCGTTAATATTTTATAATCCAGTTATCAAACAAAAAGCCCATAAAAGTGTTGAAAAACGTCAAATCCCGGCGTTTTTTAACAAGATATGAAGGGGAAAACAAGGAGAATTGAGTTATGAAGAAAAGTATCAGTCGTATCTTGTTATCAGGAGTTCTGGCAGCGTCCATGCTGACCATTGCAGCATGCGGCAGCTCTGCCAAGGAAGAAACCGAAAAAGCTCCGGCAGCGAATGCGAGCGGAGAGGCTGTATCAGACGCAGGCGATATTGGTTTCCCGAAGGGTGAAACGATTACTCTTGTTGTTCCGGGAAAAGCCGGCGGCGGCTCTGATCTGGGCATCCGTTACTACAGCGAGGGCTTAAACCGCCTCTATGGATTAAAAACCACTGTAACCAACTACGACAGCAATACGGTAGGACATCAGACTGTAGCTGCTTCCAAGCCGGACGGAACGACCCTGACAGTTGCAACCTCAGCCTTAAACATCCAGTATATTACCGGAAACGCTGAGGTAAATCCGATTACTGATTTTACTCTGATCGCATGTCTGCAGGATAACGGTTTTTCCACTCTGGCAGTTCCTGTTGATGCTCCCTATGATGATTTTGCAGGCTTTGTGGAGTATGCAAAAGCTCATCCGGGTGAGTTAAATGCAGGTATGCCGGCAGCAGGCGCAAATACCTTCTTATTCGGAATGATCACCGAGACTACTGGTATCGAGCTGAATTCTGTGGAATGTGCATCTGAGTCTGACCGTCTTACAAACCTGGCAGGCGGCTTTATTGATATTGGCGTTGTAGGTGTAGGAAATGCGCTGGAGTATGAGAAGGCAGGAAAAATTAAGATAATTGGCACTGTTTCCTCTGACGGAACTACCATTTCTCAGTATCCGGAGGAACTGCCGGACAACTATAAGACGCTGCAGGAGCAGGGCTTCGATGACTGCGTGCTGTCTGTGTACCATTATCTGTTAGGACCGGCAGGCATGGATGAGACTATGGTGGCGAACATGAATGCAGCCATGAAAGCAGTTGTAGAGGATCCTACAGTAAACGCAGGTATTGCAGGCATTGGAAATATTCCGGGCTGGCATGATCTTGAGGAATCCAAAGAGATCCGCGATGGTGAGTACGCGCAGTTCGTACAGATTGCAAAGGATCTTGATATGTTCGTTCAGGAATAATTATTTTACAGGAAAGGGGATACCGGATCATGAAATTGAGACGAGATACGGTAACAGGGATTGTGGGTCTTGCGGGCTGCGCATTCTTTCTCTGGGCAAGCCAGTCTATTAAGCAGCCGGCCAAGCTTTTGGAGCCGGGGCCAAGACTGCTTCCCTATGTTGCTATTGTGCTGGTTGCAGTGAGCGCGGTTGCTCTGATCATTAAGGGCGTGAAGGATCGGGCGCAGGAGGAAAAGCCTTATTTCCCCAAGGGCGGCATAAAGAAGATTACCAAGAGCTATCTGCTTTTGGTGGTTTATGCCATTGCCATGACCTGGCTGGGCTTTCTGCTCACCACACCTTTTGCTACGGTGGCGCTGTTCTACGATCTGAAGGGAAACAGCCGGGTCAGACTTGTTTCATCTATTGTGATTGCCGTGCTTGTAACAGTTGGACTTTACGCCATGTTTGTGTATGGCTTCCAGGTGAAACTGCCGGCAGGCATCCTGTTTGAGTAAGGAGGAGAGATCATGACAGAATACATAAATGCGCTCCTGATATGTCTGCAGCCAATCAATCTGCTGCTGATTCTCGCAATGGTATGTCTTGGCATTGTGTTCGGCGCCATTCCCGGACTGTCAGCAACCCTGGGTATTGCGCTGCTTCTTCCGGTAACTTTTGGCCTGTCCACGGAGACCTCATTCGTGCTGCTTCTGGCAATCTGGATCGGAGGCGTGTCCGGAACCTTTATTTCCGCCGTGCTGATCGGTATTCCCGGTTCATCCTCGGCAATTGCAACCTGCTTTGACGGTTTTCCAATGACGAAAAACGGACAGGCCGGAAAGGCGCTGGGGATCGGTATGACCGCATCCTTCATCGGAACGGTGGGCTCTGTGGCTATTGCAACGGTGCTGTCTCCGGTAATTGCTGATTTTGCTCTTCATCTGGGACCGTGGGAATATTTCTCCCTCTGCTTTTGCGCAATTACGCTGGTAGCATCCTTGTCCAAGGGAAATATTTTTAAAGGTCTTATGGCTGCCGGTATTGGATTGATGATGGGCTGCATCGGTATGGATCCCATCAACGGCGCGACCAGATATACCTTTGGAAATGTGTATCTGACTGCAGGCATCAGCACTGTGGCGCAGATGCTTGGAATGTTCGCCATGTGTCAGATTATCCGCGACAATGCCAGGGGAGAGGCAAAAATGCCGGATGCGGACGTGGTAAACATGAAGGGACTTGGTATTGGTTTCAGAGACATCTTTGAGAATCTTAAGACGATAGTGTTTGCTTTTCTTTCCGGCTTGTGGATCGGATTTCTGCCAGGTATGGGATCCGGTATTTCCAACATGGTGGCTTACGGCTACGCGAAAAGCATCAGCAAGGAGCCGGAGACCTTTGGAAAGGGAAATCCGGCCGGTGTATGGGCTTCTGAGACTGCCAACAATGCGTCTCTCGGCGGCGCCCTGATCCCCATGATGGCACTGGGCATTCCGGGAGACGGTATTACAGCCATGCTGATTGCGGGACTGACCATTCACGGCCTGCAGGCGGGACCTTTGTTTATGACGGAGCAGCCGGATCTGGCTATGCTGATTTTCGCCTGTGTCATGGTGTCAGCTATCGTCACTTACCTGGTACAGATTCTGACAAAACGCTGGTTCCCATATATTTTGAAGATTCCGTATCATTACCTGTACACAGTGATTCTGGTAATCTGCTATATCGGCGGGTACGGCATCTCCAACACGATGTTTAACCTTTACGTGATGCTGGCGCTGTGCTTCCTGGCTGTCTTTATGAGCGTTGCAGGGCTTCCTACCTCTCCGCTGGTGCTGGCTTTCATTCTGTCCAGTAAACTGGAACGGTATTTCCGTCAGGGTATCAGCTATGCACATGGAAGCTATGCGGAATTCTTCACCAGACCGATCTCTGCGCTTTTGCTGGCGGTTTCTGTGTTTTGTGTGATCTGGCCGTTTTTGTCGGAGCATTTGAAAAAGAAAAAAGCGGCAGCCTCCGCTGCAAATTAAACAGGTATGAGTGAAACGGCCAAAATCCGGCAGGAATTTCCTGCCATAAAAAACACATATGGAGTTCTTCGCTCCATGGAAAGAAAATATGAGAAGTATGCCCGGCGGGATTTTTTTACCGGGCATACAAAAGAGGACTTTGTCCGGTGGCAGTCAGATATGAAAACATTGCTGACAAAGCTGCTTGGGTTTGATAAAATGGAACAGACTTCTCTGCACCCGGTTACAGAAGAAATAACAATGCAGCCGGGCGGCATCAGAAGAGAGCATGTGCGGATTTTGGTAGAGCCGGATGTGTGGATGCCCATGTATCTGCTGATTCCGGCAGATGCAGGCCCCGCCACCCGGCCGTTTTTATGCCCGCCGGGACATGGTGGCGCAGGAAAATATACCGTTTCCGGCGTCACTGGTTATGAGCTGGTAAATCAAAGCATTGAAAAGTATCAGTACGATTATGGGATGCAGCTGGCAAAGCTGGGATATGTGGCTGTCTGCCCGGACTGCCGGGGCTTCGGCGAACGCCGTGAGCTGATTTCTGATACAGAGGATCCGGCGCTTGCCATGAAGGGAGACTGTTATTGGCTGGCTCATATGGGAGAACCCCTTGGCATTCCTGTGGCTGGAATGCTGACCTGGGATCTGATGCGTGCAGTGGATTATCTGGAGGAGCGGAGCGAATGGGATGTAAGCCGCGTAAGTTGTCTCGGGTTTTCGGGTGGAGGCATGCAGACACTGTGGCTGGCAGCTCTGGATCCCAGAATCCGTCTGACGGTGATCAGCGGATATATGTATGGCTTCAGGGATTCACTGCTTGCAATGAACCGGAACTGTTCCTGCAATTATGTTCCTCATTTGTGGGAGCATCTGGATATGGGAGATATCGCCAGTCTGATCGCTCCGCGGCCGATGCTGATTCAGTCCTGCAGTGGTGACCGGTTAAATGGCGCCCGGGGACTTTTCAATGTTTTTGAACAGATGGATATCATAAAAAATGCGTATGCTCTTTTCGGAAGGCAGGAAGCTCTCATCCATGAAATCTGCCCGGGCCCTCACAGCTGGCATGGAGAAAGGCTGCAGGAAAACCTGGATGAGCTGATAAAAAATGAAGAATAGAGGAGAATCCATGGACAGAAAAGAGCTTAGAAAAGTAATTGAAGAGAAAATCAAACTGCCCATAATCCCGGATCGTATCTGGTCTGTTGCAGATTTTGGAGCGGTTCCCGACAAGACTGTAATCCAGACAAAGCAGCTGCAAAGCGCCATTGATGCGGCAGGAACAGCCGGCGGAGGAAGAGTTGTTGTGCCTGCAGGCCGTTACCGGACAGGCGCTTTGTATTTAAGAAGTGGTGTAGAGCTTCATCTGGAAAGCCGGAATACGGTGCTTGCCTTTGTCAGTGAAGATCCGCAGCTTCACTATCCGGTAGTATTCTGTCACTGGGAGGCGACTCCCTGTTATAACTATAGTCCTCTGATTTACGCCTGCGATGCTCACGATATAGCTGTGACCGGCCAGGGCGTGCTGGACGGAGGCGCTGACCGCGAACACTGGTGGAACTGGCATCATCAGGTGGAGGAAGCATGGTCCCTGGATAAACCGGATCTTCAGCTGGCAGACAGAAATCTGTTAAGGTCCATGAACATAAACGGAGTACCGGTACAGGAGCGTGTATTCGGACCGGGCCATTACCTGCGGCCTAATTTTGTTCAGCCGGTGCGCTGCCGCCGTGTGTTGATTCAGGGAATCACTTTGAGGAATACGCCCATGTGGCAGCTGAATCCGGTTATGTGCGAGAGCCTGACAGTTGACGGCGTAACCTTGTCAAGTCACGGCCCCAATAACGATGGCTGTGATCCGGAGAGCTGCAGCGGCGTGCGTATTGTCAACTGCCGCTTTGATACCGGAGATGACTGTATCAGCCTGAAATCCGGACGGGACCGGGACGGACGGGAAGCGAATATGCCCTGTGAGTATGTTCTGATCGAGAATAATGAATTTGCGGACGGCCATGGGGGCATAGCCCTGGGAAGCGAGATGAGCGGCGGGATCCGCTGTGTTTTAGCGGAAAACAACCGGTTTTCCAGTCCGAATTTAACCTATGCCCTGCGGCTTAAAACGAACGCACGCC
>JAUNGW010000096.1:6351-10027 GCA_030524245.1 Eubacteriales bacterium | reverse complement strand
CTCAAACGACTCACCGCCATCCAGATTCAGAAGATGTACAACGACTCCAAGACCAAAGGGCGGGTGCAGCGGTTTGAGAAAAAGATCGACACGGCCCTGTCTGGAAGCACGGTGCGGCGCATCCACATGGTGCTCTCCTCGGCGCTGAAGCAGGCAGTCAAGGAGCGGATCATTCCGTATAACCCCTGCGACAACTGCCGCATCCCGCCCAAGGAGAAAAAGGAGATGGCCATCATCCCGCCGGAGAAACTGGGAGTATATCTCAGCGAGGCGGAGAAGTACGGCATCCCGCCCTTCAAACCTTACTAAATTTCAACATTTCAAAAAGTATTCAAATAAATAAAACTTTATAGAGTTTTCAACGGATTTTTGGAGACTTTCTTCCTTTCAAATCGATCCGTGTGCTCTCCGTATGTTCACACAATCTTGGACGTCTTTTCAGCTGCTTGGCGTAAGCTGTGGCGTAAGTTCTGCTCCCGCTTAGAGGTTCACTGCAATCTGTGCAAACGCCTTTTCAACAGACTCAAAATCATTGTGGGTGTAAACATCCAGGGTAACGCTGGCATTCGAGTGTCCCATCAGATATTGCAGACTTTTGACATCCAGTCCGGCCTGCTGCATATTGGTGCAGAAGGTGTGCCGCAGCACATGGGGCGTTACATTGGGGAGTGCATTGCCGAACAGTTTCACATACTTCGCCTGCATACCCCTCATGTAGTTTTCCAAATGCATGGCCACTTTCGGGCCGCCATCCTTATCCAGAAACACAAACCCACTGTACCCATCTACCAGCATCTTTTCTTTTACGTTGTTTCTGGCACGCAGCACACGCCGGAAGGCCATATACACACTATCCGTCATGGGAATACGACGAACACCGCTTTTCGACTTGGGTGATGTGATAAAATACGGCTTTTCCGCAGTCCGGCACAGCTGTCGTACGACTTGGATGTAACGCTGTTCAAAATTGATATCTGAGCAGGTGAGCCCGTATAGCTCACTAACTCGCACACCAGTCCCCAACAAGATCACAATGTCATCATAGTAGTTTCCATGGCCATAATCCCGGATGAACTGCAAATATCTGTCCTGCTGATCCTTTGTCAGAGCATCACGCACGTAGGCATCTGCCGGAACGACATCGGACAGCTTGAACTTAAACGGGTTCTTGCGGATCATATCATCGTCCACGGCCATCTCGAAAGCCGGACGGATAACGCTCTGCAACACGCCAATGGTGTTCTGCTTGATGCCGCTGTCGTGCAGGGCTACAAACCAGCTCTTTGCATCAGACAGTTTCACCGTTCTAATCATGCGTTGTCCAAACGGGTCGGCGTGAATTCGGTTAATCGCAGAGCCATAGGCTCTCTGTGAATTCTGCTTCAGTCCCCGCTTCAAGTTCATATACCGGTCTACCAGCTCTGACACCGTGATTTCTCCCGCCGCATAGTCGATGCCGTCAGCCAAGTCCCGCTGAATGTCGGCCTCTTTCCGACGCAACTCCGTCAGTGACTTTGCATAGACACAACGCCGCTTCTTGTGATTATCCGTATATCGATAATCATAGGTACCGTTCTTCCGCTGGCTCTCGCCGTCCTTCAAGACTCGACCTTTATTATCCTTGCGCTTTTCAGACATTCCAACACTCCTTTCCCGAAAAGCGCATGTAGGGCGCTTTTAGTTTATCACATTTTCTGGTGAAATTCTATTAGATGGAGTAAGCAGCCTCCAAAAATTTTTCAAACGCCTTGCGCTTAATCATGCGCTTACTCCCGTTCCACAGGACGTAGGGACAATTACTATCGTCGGTCATCTCCCGCAGCTTATTAATGCCAATACCGAAATAGGCAGAGGCTTCCTCCATAGAGAGATTTGCTTTCTCCCAGATTGGTACATTTTTCATAGTTTTTCGTCCTTTCATTTTTTATTTTAGTGCGTCCAATTATCAAAAATAATACCCAATATCACACCACATTGTTCCTTGTGTGTTTTTGGCTGTGTCAAAATGCGACAACAGTATGTACCAAATTGCTATTTCCACAGGAATTATATTCCAGTCCGAGGCATAAGTGTATCAGACTGACACAACCAGTGACTAGGTACTGAGTATCTAATGTGTATCACCTTGGCACAGATATATATACATATATGCCATGCCAGCGCCCGTTAGGGCGCTGGAGAGCCTTGCTTCCAAGTCAACACAAACACATATCTGTTAGGAGTCCGGCTGATCCGGCCGTTTTGCGTGATCCGAATAAAACCAGATTCAATCAAATCATTCTTGGCGCGGAGAAAAGTCGAATAGGAAAAACCGTAACGAAGCGAATCACACTTGCTGAAACTAAAACCGAATTTTCCGGCCGCATCCATAGCCATGCAAAAGTATAGATACCTAGCGGCAATAGAAAGCTTTTGGAATTTTGGGGAGTGAAGTAAAGATGTGCCAATCTGGATAAAACGCTTTTCCTGATCGTTTCCGATCCCGGATCGCGCAGTGAGGTACGGACACATGGTTGGATGAGATTTTCGGCGGGGCATAATATGCCCTCCTTCCTGGATTAGATTGAAGACTGATGTCTTCGGGTGATGGAACCCTAGCGGAGCAGTTGCAGTTTAAGTAGATTGAAAATTCCCAAAATCATTAAAATCAGTCTTTTTTCATCAGAAAGGTAAATAAAAAGACACAGATTTTGTGTTCCTCAAAATCTGTGTCCTAAATATAATATGTCGTTATAAAATCAATACTTCCTTAGGTATGTCTATATTGTACCATTTTATTTTTTCGGCGTCAAATTTAACGTGACCGCATCTGTGCAGGCTGGGTGCTTAAGCACTTAGCTGCCGCTCAATTTTGTCAATATTGCAGTTAGAACTTGTAGCGGGTTATTGCGCAAAGACAGATAATTGCTCATTGGTATGCTGAGCAGATACTGCACGCTGGCATAATTGGCGTGTCTTTGCAGGGCACTTTGCAACCAGAATATTCACATCATCTAAGTTTTTTAAGCAGACCATCTTTTTGATAGGCTGCAGATAGACGAGAGAAGATTTGCCCCGCACTGCCAGATTAACAAGATTGTTTAATGTGCCACGGCTAACGCCATCCCAAATCATGAACCCATAATCAGCATCGCCCGCCATTGCGACGTCTTTCTTTGCATAGAACTCAAAGCCTTTCACATTTGGTGGAACTTGAATTGCTTTAACAGGCCATTGACCGAGATTGTTGCGCGCATATCCATTGCTCGCATAGACAACTACATTGTGATACATGAGTGATAGACATTCTTTCTGGACAGCAGAATCGATTCCGGTACAGTCTCCGACAAGAATTTCAAAGCCCTTATGGCAGATGGAGATGATTTTTTGCTTTGGAAGTTCATCAATCGAAGTGATTGTCTTTGCACCAGCAATGAATATTTTCATTTCATGCATCACCTCATTTCGTTTTCGCTTCCGGCAGTATAGTTGTACCATGCGGTTATGAACTTTTCAAGTGAAGTACTGGGTGCCTGAGTGCTTAAGCACTAAAATCCCAGTCTTAAAAATCAAAAACCTGTTTCCTGAGTGCTTTGTTGCCAAGAACGGCCAGGTAACGGCGGATAATTCTTTGGCCGAACTTTGGAGCATCCTTGTGTTGCTCTACCAAGTCCCGGAGTAGCAGCGTAGCCGCTTG
>JAUNGW010000096.1:0-6341 GCA_030524245.1 Eubacteriales bacterium | reverse complement strand
GCGGTCATTTGGGTACTCCAAAAAGTCATAAAACGTCTCCTGAAAGGCATATATCCCGTTATAAACTTGATCGGCCTCCGAAAGTATTTCGATGAGCCTGCGAATCAGGCTACCTTGGGGAAGCAGTAACCCCTCCTGCGATTGAATAGCATCTAGTCGTTGCCGAAGGTGGCCCAGAAGGTCAGTCATATCTTGAGAAAAAGTAATATTTCCATCAGGTGTCCAAAAATATGCCCGCTCATCGTCCGAACGTCCTAAAAAGTCGCCCGTGGAGAGCGGCGGAAGCACCGGACACTCATCCGGAGTTGGGAACATCTCGTGTGTGCGTGGAAAGGTTATCTCCAGTTTCTTCAGACGATCCCAAAAATCGAACCCGAATACGTCTGCAATCATGCGCAGAGAAGCAACCGGAGTATTCATTGCAAGCCAGAAACGCAACTTGTTGTGAATGTCATTTGAGTCTCCATGAATAACGGGTGCCATAATATCAAGTGGCCTTTGAGCGAGAAGAGACTGGAGCCAGTCTATCTTTTCTTCCCCGGTTTCGTTCCCATCCTGCTGATAAGTTCTTAAACATCTATATGATCTTGCAATTCGATCTGTGATAGAGATTTCTCCATCCTCAGGAGGATTTTGAAACTCAGATTCCTTGTAGGCTTCTTGCTTAAAATGATCGAAAAATTTTACAGCTAAATAGCTATTGAACCCAGCTTGATTGATGGTTCCGGTGGGATTTTGGGGAATGAGGTCTACGGCAATTTCTTGATCTGGAGCCCAATCGTAATCATGTAAAAGGCGGTAAATGCGCCATAAATCGGACACCCTTTGATTGGTATATTTTTCGCCAAAAAGATGATTGAACCAACGGATAATTTTTCGGGCGTCAAATATACGTCCGTCTACTTCTGCAATTCCGAACGTGGAGGAGTAGAACTCATAGAGTACGTATACGGCACAGACCACAGTATGGAATATACCCCAGCCAATTTTATTGCTGAAAAAAATAGCCTCATTGACATTATACCCGGCTGTTTCCCAAAAAGAATTTTCAAAGTAATTATAGGAGAACAAAATATCCCCCTTCTCATTTGCTTTCAGTGGAGAAAGCAAATAGATCGACTTATCATACAAATTGATTGGCTCAATTCGCATCATGCCGCCCTCTTGGAGTATGGTAAGGACACGCGCTGAAAACTCCTCCCGACGTTCCGGTGGTACTACTCTATCGCCGTAATAGCCTGCAAATGTTCCCATAGCTTTACCCTCCCGATATTATATCTCGTTTGAATGTCCCTTTTCTTGCTCAGTCATAACAACTCTCCCACGCTATCATAAAAACACCCAGGAAACATCTTTGACAATACAGTAAAATTTTTAATGCCTATAAATCCCATCCATCCCTTGCCTCACGTAACCAGACAAGAGCAGCGTCATGGTGGTGAACTGCCCAAGCAAAAAAATACTCAATTACATCAGCGGGGGTATGTCCCTGTTGCCTGCAAAGAAACGAGAATTCTTCCCAAGTCTTGTCATCCACCATGACAATTTTACTCTGGGATGCATCATCATTCACGAAAAAAGCAAGTTCCATTTTCCTTCTCCTCAATTAGGATTCAAAAATTTTTGACAGCTCCGAAAAGTTTGCAAATTGCCAGGATACCTCCATAACGACTGCTTGATAAATCTGTGTCGGTGGAGCCATCACAATGACCTCGCCATCAACAAGCTCCATTCTTTCTCTTTCAGGCCAAGACAAGCAGTCCGCAAAGGTATAGCGGGACATATAATCCATCCTATCAGTTCATTTTATCTACAATAAGCACTTGATAGCGCACATAGAATGTAATATAATCGCATTGCAAGGAGGCGCTTTGAATGGATACCAATATGACGTTTCGTATGGACTCTGATATAAAGGCTCAGATGTCCGCCATCTGCAAGGAACTGGGGATGACCACATCCACAGCCTTCAACCTGTTCGCCAACGCTTTCGTTCGGGCCAAGGGGATGCCGTTTCCCGTCAAAATCCAGGAAGCCGAGAACACACCGACCCGCACCCAGATGCTGGCTGACGCGGATACGGTTCTGGATCAGTTTGCGGAGGACTACCGGAGGATGTCGGAATGATCTGGGTAACGGCAGAGGATGTGATTGCCCTCCATTCCCGGGTGATCGAGAAGTCCGGCGGCATTGACGGCCTCCGGGATCGGGCGTTGTTGGAAGCCGCAGTGGCCGCGCCGCTCCAGGCGTTTGGAGATACGGATTTTTACCCTGGCATCTTCGAAAAAGCTGCTCGCCTAGGCTATGGCCTGGCCTCCAATCACGCTTTCCTGGACGGTAACAAGCGGATCGGAGCCTTGATGGTTCAGTTGATTCTCAAATGGAACGGGTATGATCTCCAGCTCCAAACGGGAGAACTTTCTGACGCTTTTATTTCGATTGCATCTGGCACGATGAGTGAAGAACAACTGCACAACTGGATATGCGAACACACCTACAAATAAAGAAATGGATCTTTTTGAGCATTTTTTGAAAGCGATCCAAGTCCCCGTGAATATCTGACATACAGCAGGTAATCTTCCGTCACTCCTTAAACGTGTCTGCATCCGGCAGGTTTATCGTACCTCTCTGCAAGGAAGATCACCATAGCCTCCAGGTCAACAACTTGTCCCTAGAGTCAACAACAGGCAAAAAGAAAATGCACCGCTGGATTACCAGTGGTGCATTTTCCTTCGAGATTATTCTTCTCTTAAGATTTGGGATGTCCAAAACAAAAGCCCCTGCCTGTTTATCATTTTAATTCACGCACCCCATGTGAGGTGCGACTTCTTGATCTTAAGCAAAACCGCGCCTAAAGATACATACTCTCTTGCGTATTTCAATTCGCGTTTCCTGAACGGGAAACGATGCTGGGGTATTGCAGGTATCTCTTGTTTCTGGAAGTATTATACCACGCCCAAATCACAATGTCAACAAAAAGTTTGATATTTTATTTGTTTTTTCGACTATCTCATATTAATGGTCTAATAATGTTATAAAAAGCACCTAAGTGCTTAAGCACTCAAATTGTCACTGCATGTAGTTTTTAACCGTGACGTCACACCGCCAGTGCGCCAAGTGAAACACGCTCACCGCCATCAGTGCCAGACGGTCATAGGTCACGGCGCGGCCAGCTCCGTCCAGGCTTTGCCGCACGCTTCCCCGGCAGACATAGGGGGTGGCGAGCCGCCGCATATCGGGATTGCGCCTCCAGTCCTGTCCAGCCCGGTGGAACGCATCTCTAATCTCCCGCAGAAGCTGCCCCCGGTAGGCTGGATCGGCCTCCAGACGAGAAAGATATCGGCGGTACATCTCCTGGGCGTGCTCCCGCCGGAGGCGGTGGAGATTGATCTTGTTTTTCATCTCTTCCGGAAGGAAGACCGAATCATCCGGCTCTAGCCCTGCGAAGTAACGCTCCACCAGCGGAGCATCCACGTCATCGATCCGCTGATACTGCATCTTGCCGCCCTTGCCCTGCTCGACGATCACATGGGCGTGCCCATCAATGTGAGTAAGATCACGCCCCAGGAGATTGCGATACTCGTCCCGGCGCAGTCCGACGGCCTTTGCAAACTCGACCAGCCGCCGGTATTTGGGGTTCAGTTGGTCAGCGTCGGATCGCTTCCGCAGGCTCGGAGCAGCCGTACGGCCCTTCCGGGGCGCGTGGGTACGCCGGGGATGCGGGAGGTCAGCCATGACCAGCTCAGTCCCCGGGAGCGCCTTAACAAGCGCCGCAGCGGCCGTGTGGATGGTGCTGGGGGATTTGCTAGCTTGCGCCAGGCCCTGGAGATACCGGGGCACCTGTTCAGCGGCCTCCTGCTCGGAGCAGCGCATTTTAACCCCCTGATCTTTGAGCCATCTTGCGTACCGTTCCACCTCCGCCAGATAGGTTTGCAGCGTGATCTTGCTGTGGATATATTGGTGGGTCGGGTCGCTCTTTTTCTTCATCCCGCGCCCCTGCCGATATAGGTCATGCAGTATAGATTGCATTCTATGTTTGATGTTCGCCATCTTGCCGCCCCCTAAATGATGTGTCTGTCTTGATTCTGTGACAGCTACAGCCAGCCCCCAAGGGGCCATGTTCAGAAAGCAGCAATTTCCTGAACTCAAGTTCACGCCGTTGCAGTCCGGCGATTAGCGCACTTTATAGTAATCGACAACTTTTTTATATTTTCACCTCCACTAAATCCCTTTCACGCCCCCGCTGAGGGTTATTTTCCACGCTTCGCCTGAAAAATAACCCTCAGCGGGGGCGGACGCTCCCTCTCCCCGCCGTGCGCAGCAGCGGGGAGAGGATCGCATCCATACACAAACAACTAAGGAGCGAGTCAGTAAACGAAAAGGCCGCAGTCCAACGACTATGCGCTGGTCTTACGGCCTTACAAGCATAGCAATCAGCCTCCGCTTTGCGGATTACCTGATTTACTATGGAGATATATTCTGGTGCTTAGTTTGATACTTCCTCAATCCTGTTTATAATATACCATTTTTCATTTTTGAAGTCAAATTTGCCACTGAAGGCAAAAAAATAACAGGCTCACGCCTGTATCACCATATAAAAATATATCGATCATAGAAAGGAACTTCCAGCTACGAAAGCAGTCGTAGGGACAAGCCCTGCGATGCACACGACGGCGAGGAACATAGCTACAATCCGGGTGCGAAGAGATGCAGTTCTCTTCATTACACATATCATTCCTTTCTATTTTCAAAGTACACATCCTACCATTTTACATTTTATTATGCAATGTTATGGCGAGGATTGCCCAAACAATACTCTTCTACCCTCCTTTTGAAACAGAAATTTGGGCTGTCACAAGGGGAACCTTACTGACGGATATATTATACCACGTTTTATTATTTCAGTCAATTTATAAAAAGAAAAGGCGGCAAGCATTTTGCTTGCCGCCAAAGATTGACTGTAATTTGCACTCAGTCCATATCGGTTAGAATCATGCTACACTAAACACAGAAGAAGCGGGAACCCATGAAAATGCAAGGGTTCCCGCCTTTTTTGTTACTATTATGTTATTAGTTCAGTATTCAGCGACCTATAATGTTAACCACTTTGAACCTCTATTCTATCATTTCTACGGCGGCTTTCAGTTCGTCCAAAGTCTTATGATTATAGACCCGGTTCCCCGTGTCCTTGGACACATGGCCCATGAGAAGGTCAATACATTTCCGGTTGGCCCCGGCGCTGTCCAGTTGAGTTTCAAAAGTATGGCGGCATTCGTGCGGGGTGTGGTTCATATTCAGAGCCTTCATAATATCTGACCAAAAAACCCGGTATTGAGTTTGGGAGCAGACCCTTCCATTGTAACTGATCAGCCGGGGGCCACCTTCAGCAAGGCGGGCTTCCACCAAGGGCCTGATTTTGGAGTGGATCGGAACCACCCGATCTTTCCCCGCTTTGGTCTTGGTTCCGCCTTTCATGGTTCCCGCCTGAAGGTTTATATCTTCCGGCTTTAGGTTTAGAAGTTCACTGATCCGCCACCCGGAATAAATCAGGATCAGCACCGTATCAACCCATGGTTCCGCCTGATGATCCCAAACGGTTTTGATTTCGTCCTTGCTGAATGGAAGGCGGCTGGTGGGTGGAACGGGATCAGAGGTAAGGAGATCGGAGAAACACCGGCTGATTATGTCCATTTCCAAGGCGAACCGGTCAAGATGGCCCCACAGGTTCTTGATTGCCGCTTGGGTACTGTAACCCTTTCCGCAACCATCAATAGTTTCTTGCATTTGATATGACCGGATTTGTTTATAGGGCTTTTCCCACAACGCTGAACAATGCTTGAACGCTGAACACAAGGATGAACGGTTAGATTCCCCCAGCTTGGGGGCCTTCTTTTCCTTCCAGAGTTCAAACAGTTCATTCACCGTGATCTTGGCCAGGTCAACATCCCATGGATCACGGTTGTATTCAGCCAACAGCATATTCCCGGCTTCACGGGTATCTGTGTAGCCGATAATCTCATAGATGGGATGGCCTTTGTCGTTCCAGCCAACAACTTTTTTGATGATGAATGGGCGGCGGCGATTGCCTGACAGCTTCGCCACAGTTCCATAACCGTTTGGATTTCGCATTATATCACCGTTCCTTTCGGGAAAATAGGTATGGCAAAGCCAACCCCGATGTGATATAATGTCCAATGGGTGTTGAAACATTAACTTCAAATGGGGTTTGTTTCGCCTGATCGCTTCCGGTGTGCCACCACCGGGGGCGATCTTTTTTTCTGTCCCGATCTGTTCTGTCCGAAACCCTTGAAACGCCTTGTGTTTTCACGAATAGAACAGAT
>JAUNGW010000095.1 GCA_030524245.1 Eubacteriales bacterium | reverse complement strand
TGTGATGGAAAGACAGCGTGTGGTGGAAAACCAGGATTGGAGAGGCCGGGAGAGCAGGGAAGACAACGATCTTTTTTTTACCTGTTCCCTGATCGATTATATTGCCAGACAGACAAAAAACACCAGGAAAACGGTGGTGAATGCACTGGGAAGGGAGCGGGTGGCCAGAATCTATGAACTGGCGGATGTTTATCACAGCGATAATATTCAACGGGTAAGCGATGATTTTATTCAGGAGGCCGGTATAACTGAGGGAGACTTTGATAATGTAGGTGCATGCCAGTACGCGATTCCGTCCTATTGGGATATTGGCAAGGTGTATAAAAGACTGATTAAACAGGCTGCCGCTGAGAAAAAGGAGAGTGTTGTGGATACGCTGATGGAGGTCTACAACTCTTTTATCAGCGATAAAATCGACGACTACAACAGCAGCGTGTACTATGAAAATCCCAGCTATATATATGCCTGCTACAGGGAGAATGAGATGCTTTGACTGTGAGCGGAAGAAAATTATGCAGGGGGTGCAGCGTGAACAAATCAGATTTGGAAAAGATCATTGCCATAGCCGAGGAGGGGAGCATGGCCAGGGCGGCGCAGAAGCTGTTTATCACGCAGCCGGCTCTGAGCAAATGTCTGACAAAGATGGAGGACGAGCTTGGGGAGGCGCTTTTTGTCAGGAGGCCCTCGGGGGTGGAGCTGACTTATTCTGGAGAGTGCTTCATCAAACGGGCATATCAGATTATGCGCCTGTATGATGAGATGGAGCACGAGTTTTGCGATCTGAATCAGATGCAGAAGGGAATTTTGAAGGTAGGAACAGCGGAACGGCTGGGAGCCATGGTGCTGCCGAAGGTGCTGAAAATCTTTCACACAAAATATCCCAATATCCACATAGAGATCGTTGAGGCCAGCAGCCATATTCTGGAGGAAAAGCTGCTGATGGGGGCGCTCGATATAGCGGTTCTCTGCCTGCCGCTGAAAAATGAGAATGTCAGATACGATGTGTTTTACGAGGATTCCATTCTCGCCATAGCGCCGGAAAACCATCCTGTAAAGGAAATGGCCTATGAGAAAAATGGAGGGCTGTATCTTCCGCTGGACGCTCTGAGAGGGAGAGATTATGTGATGACAAAAAGAGGCAGAAAGACAAGAGAGGCGGCGGAGCGTATTTTAAAGTATCTGGAGTCTGATTACAGAATAGACCTGGAGTCTTACAATATAGAGACGGTCGTGCGGCTCGTGGCCGGAGGCATGGGGATGTCTCTTGTCCCGCAGGTATTTGCGGATACCTACGGGACAGGCAGCGGTATCTGCAAATACCATCTGGAAGAGAAATATAATCCTTTCTGGCAGTGGGCGGTTGCCTACTGCGGACCAGTCGGAGAGCTTTCACGGCCTTCCAGGGAGCTGTACTATATTTTATGCGGAAAGGATTAATACGGAGAAAATGGATCAGCTGTTTTTCACTGGCAGGGCCAGGGAAGGCAGCTGATTTGCTGTATTCAGCTCAAGCAGATTTTTCTGCAGCTGACTGACCCATTCAGCAGGAAATGCGCCGCAGCACGCAGCAGATTTCCGTTTCAGGGCTTCGGCGCTTAAGGGGGAGGCGACGCTGCCGGAGGCGTCCCGTATGAGAGCCTGGCTGCTGCGCCCGTCCTTTAACCGGACTGTCATACGGCAGCCCCAGTGATCCGGGTATTGGCTGGTAAATTCATGGTTTTCCACAACCTGAACCCGTTCAAGCAGCTTTTGACGTTCCATACGTTGAATGCTTGACGGTTCAAAATCAGCAAGACCTACATTCCCGGTTAAAAATGCGCAGGCTACCGCGTAAGGGGTGGAGAATTTTGCTTCTGTAGGAAGCTGCGGCCGGACGCTTCCTGAAGACAGTCCGCATTGTTTAAGGCCTACTTTGTATGTTTCCACAAGAACAGATTCTATGGAATCCGGATCCGGATTCAGCTCCTCTTTTAGCTGAAGCGCGGCGTCAATGGCGCAGTGGATGCTGCGGCAGCAGGGATAGGGCTTCTTGTCCACGTTCATAATTTCATATACGGAGCCCAGATCCTTATCCACCAGGGAATAATCGAATCTGTCAGACATCATAGGGAAGATTCCGCCGTCCGGCGCGTCCAGAATATGAGCGGAGCCGCGCATTCCGCCTTCCACAAGAAGACAGGAATCCAGTCCGCTTGCGGCAGCTCTGGCCGGGTGAAGCACCTTGTTTGTGGCAGAATCAGAGAGAAATGCCCAGGTGGAGCAGGACTGCGTACCTGCCAGACCGAAGGCATAAAGCATCTGCTCCGGCGAGAAGCCCAGAAGCTTTCCGCAGGCAGCCGCTGCGCCGAAGGTTCCTGCCGTTCCCGTAACATGCCAGCCTTTATTTCTGTGGCCGGAAACACCGAAACCCATGCCGATGCGGGCCATAACCTCATAGCCGCACAAAACAGCCTCCAGAAGCTCGGAACCCGATTTGTTTAAATACTCACAGAGGCCCCATGCGGCGGGAATGACAACGGTTCCGATATGGGTTTTGGAACCGGTGTGTACATCATCAAGCTCCAGAGCATGGGAGGCCATGGCATTGAAAAAAACAGCTGTTCTCAGGGAAGCAGACTGTGTATCCCTGCCCCAGACAGCAGAGGAAGGATATGCGGTATTTTCGTATGTATGGAATGTTTTTCTTATGCTTTTCAGCATGGGATTGTCCGATCCGCCCAGGGCGGCTGAAACTGTGTCAAATACACAGAGGCCGGCCGCTTCAATCACATGGCCTGGACAATCTTTTGCCTGGAATTCACTGATAAATTCCGCTAAATGCTTTAACTGGTTCATGGTAAGCCCTCCTTTATTCCGGGTTCGTTTTTTGAATTCTGACCAAAGTATAGCAGAGCCATTTTCTGCTGAAAAATCGAAAAAAGTTCGCAGGGCTATAACTTCTCGTCAAGTCGGATTGGTTATAGGGGCTCCAACTTTTATTGAATTGAAAATACATCCGGAAGCAGGTAAGATGAAGAAGTCATGACAAATATATAATGAAAAGAATACAAAGCGAACATAAGAATGTAAGGAGGATATCATGTTGGGAGGTACAGAGTATATGGCTGTGGCAGTTATTTTAATTCTTGCTGTCGCGCTGCTTCTTTTTATTACGGAGTGGGTTCCGCTTCCGGTGACGGCTATGGGTGTTGCCGTATCCTTTTATCTGATCGGAGCCATTGACGCCACTACGGCTCTGGAGTCATTTTCCAGTAAAACGGCAATGATTATCGCGGCTATGGCGGTGATCGGAGAGGCCGTATTTAAGACGGGAGGAGCCGATAAAATCGGACATCTGCTGACAAAGGTGGCAAAGGACGAGCGGGTTTTAATGTTTGCTATCGTGATGTTTTCCGGAATTATGTCCGGCTTTTTATCCAATACAGGAGCGGCGGCTCTGCTGATCGCGCTTATCCTGGGAATGTGCTCATCTACGGGAATGAAGCGGTCGAAGCTTATGTATCCGGTTATTGTGGGATGCTGCTTTGGCGGCGGCATTACTATCGTCGGGACGACCTCAGGACCGTTTCTTCAGGAAACACTTGAAGGACTGAATATCGGACAGACTATGAGCTTTTTTGAGTTCGCTCCGTTGTCTCTGCTTTTGCTGGTAATCTCTGCTGTGTACATGGGAACAATTGGGTACAGGCTTTTACCGGAGCGGCCGGCGAATGAAGGGAATTTTGAGGAGGACCAGTCAAAGAAGGAGGATTTTTCCAGTGTTCCCAGATGGAAAATGATTTTGGGACTGTGCCTGATGGTAGGAACCTTTCTTGGTATGATATTTGAAAAACAGATTGGAATTCCGCTGCATTTTATCGCGATTATCGGCGCAATCATTGCAGTGGGCGGAAAATGTCTGACTGTAAAGGAGGCGACTGCGTCTATTCCGATCAGCGGAATCATTATTTACGCGGCTATGGTTCCGGTGGCGGACGCTATGACCAATTCCGGTGCGGCGGATCTGATTGCACAGGGAGCTCTTTCCATATTGGGAAGCGTAAACAGCCCGATTGTGATTTTGTTCCTGATTTTCCTGATTATTACGCCGCTGACAAACTTTATGTCCAATGCGGCAACGATTATTTTGTTTACGCCGATCGCGCTGATTGTGGCGGAGGCGCTGGGAATCGGGCCGAAGGCAATCCTGATTGCGGTGCGGTTTGCCGCATCCATTGCCATTGCGACTCCGGTGGCCATGCCGGCCAATTCCATGGCAGTGGAGCCAGGCGGATATCGGTTTATGGATTACGTAAAGCCGGGACTGCCGCTGACACTGATCTGTGTTGTGGTGTCTATTGTGTATATAGCGATGTTTTATCCGCTGACAGCAGGAAGTGTGTAGGCTGATTTCATATAACAGTGTATATTATACAGGGCCATCGTACAGCTTTTGGTACGGTGGCCCTGCTTTAAATTATACTCGCTTTTTTACCGAATATTTTGTAGAATATAAGAAGAGAAGCCAGAAGGAAAACGGCAGGAAAAGGGGACAGAACCATGGATTTTCGCGAGATGCTTTATATTACGACAGTTGCGGATCTGCAGAGCGTGACGGCGGCTGCGAAAAAGCTGTATATATCCCAGCCGTCTCTGAGCCATATTATCTCCAAGGTGGAGCAGGACGTGGGGGTCCGGCTGTTTGACCGGGGGACGTCCCCGATTACGCTGACCTATGCCGGAGAGAAGTATGTGGAGACGGCCAGACGTGTTTTGATGCTCAACGACAATCTGCGGCGGGAGCTGGTGGATATCGGCCTGGGGGACAAGGGGCGGATTTGCTTCGGTATGCCCACGGAGCGGGCCGGGTATATGCTGCCTGCGGTAGCGCGGCAGTTCAAGGAAAAATATCCCCACATGGAGCTGCGGCTTATGGAGTCCAACGCGGACGAGCTTTTGCAGGCCCTTTTGCGGGATGAGATCAGCTTTTACATTGTCCCCCGGGATCCGGAGGAGCTGCCGGCGGGGCTTAAGACAGAGCTGATCTACCGGGAGCGTCTGTATTTTGCGGCGCCTCCGGATATGGTGACGCCGGATATGCTGGCCAGGCCTGATGGGGAGACAGGGCAGCAGGATCCGCTGACGGAAGGACGGAAGATCCGTCTGGAACGGACAAAGGATCTGCCCTACATTCTGTTGAAGCGGGGACACGCGATACGCAAGCGGACGGACCGGATGTTCAAGCGCAGCAAGATGGACCCGGATGTGGTGATGGAGGTGTCCAGCTGCATTTCGGCGGTTCAGCTGGCGGCGTCCAGCCTGGGTGTGACGATTGTGCCTACCAGGGCGGTGGCTGCCCTTGGAGCACCGGTGGCGGGCCAGCCGGCGGACGGGATTGTGCTGGGAATACAGAAGGGATATCTCTGTTACGATTTTGCGGAAAATCCCGGCAGCTGGAACGTCAATGCTGTCTACAAGGAGGATTTGTACCTGGGGCTGGCGGAGCGGTATCTGATCGATCTTCTGAAACAGAAATTCGGAGGAGTTTCTATTGACGGGGCATAGAAAATCAGGTATCATACTGATAAGAAGAAGTTTATTTATGAGCACTACTTATAAGAATTTCTAATAAAAGGAGAATGAACAATGGCAAGAGTAGGAATTGTGATGGGAAGCGATTCGGATATGCCCATTATGGCGCAGGCGGCAGAGATTCTGGAGAAGCTGGGAGTGGATTTTGAGATGACGATCATTTCCGCCCACAGAGCGCCGGACGTGCTGTTTCAGTACGCGAAGGGACTGGAGGAGAAGGGCGTGAAGGTTCTGATTGCGGGAGCCGGCAAGGCTGCCCATCTTCCCGGCGTATGCGCCGGACTTACCCCCCTTCCGGTGATCGGCATCCCCATGAAGACTTCGGATCTGGGCGGCGTGGATTCTCTGTATTCCATCGTTCAGATGCCCTCCGGCATTCCGGTGGCCACCGTGGCGATCAACGGCGGAACCAACGCGGGAATTCTGGCAGCGAAGATTCTGGCTGTCGCTGATCCGGAGCTGATGGAGCGGCTGAAGGCCTACTCCGCGTCTTTGAAGGACGGCGTGGTATCCAAGGCGGAGAAGCTGGAGCAGATCGGCTACAGGGAGTATCTGGCGCAGATGAAGTAGAGGGCCGCGGGCGTTCTGTTTAAAAACTGGAGATTATTTCGTAAAACGGAGGATAATTATATGGATTACAAGAAGGCCGGAGTGGATATTGAGGCGGGCTATAAGTCTGTGGAGCTTATGAAGGAGCATGTTAAGAAGACTATGCGCGAGGAGGTGCTGGGAGGTCTCGGCGGCTTTTCCGGCGCATTTTCCCTGGCGAAGATCAAGGAGATGGAGGAGCCGGTGCTGCTCTCCGGAACCGACGGCTGCGGGACGAAGGTAAAGCTGGCGATTATCATGGACAAGCACGATACCATCGGTATCGACGCGGTGGCGATGTGTGTCAACGATATTGCGTGCGCCGGCGGCGAGCCTTTGTTTTTCCTTGATTATATCGCCTGCGGCAAGAATTATCCGGAGAAGATCGCGGATATTGTAAAGGGCGTGGCTGAGGGATGTATCCAGTCGGAGGCCGCTCTGATCGGCGGCGAGACGGCGGAGCACCCGGGGCTGATGCCGGAGGAGGATTACGATCTGGCCGGCTTTTCCGTTGGCGTCTGTGATAAGAAGGATATGATTACCGGCGAGCACTTAAAGGCAGGGGACGTACTGATCGGCATGGCTTCCACCGGAGTGCATTCCAACGGATTTTCCCTGGTTCGGAAGGTATTTGAGAAGGAGCTGACAAAGGAAGGCCTGAACACCTATTACGATGAGCTGGGCAGGACCCTGGGCGAGGCGCTTCTGGCTCCGACCAGAATCTATGTGAAGGCGTTAAAGAGCGTAAAGAAGGCAGGCGTGACCGTGAAGGCCTGCAGCCATATTACCGGCGGCGGCTTCTATGAGAATGTGCCCCGTATGCTGATCGACGGCACCAGGGCCGTGATTAAAAAGGACAGCTACCAGGTTCCGGCTATTTTTAAGATGCTGGCGGCTAAGGGAGATGTGGCGGAGGAGATGATGTACAATACCTTCAATATGGGTATCGGCATGATCATCGCCGTGGATCCGGCTGATGCGGACAAGGCCATGGCGGCGATCCGTGAGACAGGGGACGTGCCGTATGTGATCGGTTCCGTTGAGGCAGGAGAAAAGGGAGTGACCTTATGCTGAGAGTCGGTGTGATGGTGTCCGGAGGCGGCACCAATTTGCAGGCGATTTTGGATGCGCTGGATGCAGGACGGATTACCAATGCCAGCGTTGAGGTGGTGATCAGCAACAATCCCGGGGCGTACGCCCTGGAGCGGGCGAAAGGCCACGGCATACCGGCGGAGTGCTTAAGCCCGAAGGATTTCGAGAGCCGGGAGGCATTTAACGAGGCGTTTCTGGCGAAGGTGGATTCCTATAAGCTGGATCTGATTGTTCTGGCGGGATTCCTTGTGAAGATTCCGGAGGCCATGGTGGAGCGGTATGAGCACAGGATTATCAATGTACATCCGTCTCTGATTCCGTCCTTCTGCGGCGTGGGCTATTATGGGCTGAGGGTTCATGAGGCGGCTCTGGCCAGAGGGGTGAAGGTGACGGGCGCGACTGTGCACTATGTGGACGGCGGCATGGATACCGGCCCCATTATCCTGCAGAAGGCTGTGGAGGTTTTGGACGGCGATACGCCGGAGCTTCTGCAGCGGCGGGTGATGGAGGAGGCCGAGTGGGTGATTCTGCCGAAGGCCATTGACATGATTGCAAACGGAGGACAGAGCAGATGAAGATTTTGATTGTAGGCGGCGGCGGAAGAGAGCACGCCATCGCGTGGAAGCTGGCGAAGAGCCCGAAGGTGGAGAAGCTGTACTGCGCCCCCGGCAATGCGGGCATAGCCCAGGTGGCGGAGTGCGTGGACATCGGTGTGATGGATTTTGAAAGGCTGGTGCGGTTTGCGAAGGAGCATGAGATCGACCTGACGGTAGTGGCGCCGGATGATCCGCTGGCAGCCGGCGCTGTGGACGCCTTTGAGGCGGCGGGCCTGCGGGCGTTCGGACCGAGAAAGAATGCGGCGATCCTGGAGGGCTCCAAGGCATTTTCCAAGGATCTGATGAAAAAATACGGGATTCCCACGGCGGCTTATGAGACCTTCCGGGATCCTGAGAAGGCGCTGGCTTATCTGGAGACGGCGAAGATGCCGATTGTTCTGAAGGCGGACGGCCTGGCTCTTGGAAAGGGCGTTCTGATCTGCAAAACCCTGGAGGAAGCCAGAGAGGGCGTCAGGACGCTGATGCTGGACAAGCAGTTCGGCTCCGCCGGAGATGAGATCGTGATCGAGGAGTTTATGACCGGCAGAGAGGTGTCTGTGCTGTCCTTCGTGGACGGAAAGACCATCCGGATCATGACCTCCGCTCAGGATCACAAGCGGGCAAAGGACGGAGACCAGGGACTGAATACCGGCGGCATGGGAACCTTTTCGCCCAGCCCCTTCTATACGGCTGAGGTGGACGCCTTCTGCCGGGAAAAGATCTATCAGCCCACGGTGGATGCCATGCGGGCGGAAGGCCGTGAGTTTAAGGGCATTATTTTCTTCGGACTGATGCTGACGGCGGACGGGCCGAAGGTGCTGGAATATAACGCCAGATTCGGAGATCCGGAGACGCAGGTTGTGCTTCCGCGGATGAAGAATGACCTGGTGGATCTGTTTGAGGCATGCATCGACGGCACGCTGGATCAGATTGATCTGGAGTTTGAGGACAATGCGGCGGTCTGTGTGGTGATGGCTTCCGGCGGTTATCCGGAGCACTACGAGAAGGGCTTTGTGATCGAAGGGCTGGATCAGTTTAAGGACGCGGACGGATATTATGTGTTCCATGCGGGCACGAAGCTGGACGGGAACGGACGGATCGTTACAAGCGGCGGACGTGTGCTGGGCGTGACGGCTGTCGGAGAGAACCTGAAGGCGGCCAGGGCCAATGCCTACGAGGCTGTGAAGAAGATCAGCTTCCAGGACGCCTTTTACAGACATGATATTGGAAAGGCGATTGACGAGGCCTAGAGCCGGAGCCGGGGAATGTGAGGACAGACGGAATCGGAGCATATGCATATGGAAGTAAAAAAAGAAACGATCTGTGAGGACACTCTGTATATTGTGAGAGAATATTACCATCTTAACACAGAACCCCTTTTTTCGGTTCTTGCCGATGACTGCGTATGGCTCAGCATTGGAAATCTTCTGGTATCAGGCGCGGAGGCAATCCGGGCACAGTTTAAGAATGGATTTATTATGCCGCCTCTTGAGATGGAGGAGCCGGATTTCCGCCAGATTGAAACGGGCAGCGAGGGACAGCTTATGGTACTGGGAGAGTATATGCTGCACGTATCGGAGCAGGCTGAGATCATCTACGCAGGAAAGCAGCGGGCCACCTTCTGCTACAGACAGGAGAAGGACGGATACCGGCTGTACCATATGCATGTCTCCAATGAGTACAATGAGCTGGTGGGAGACGAGATATTTCCTGTCCAGATCAGCAGACAGACCTATCAGTATGTGCAACATCTTTTGCGGGAAAGCGGCAGGAGCAACAACTGGCGGCTGGAGATCAGGGAAAATGGCTCCGCCGGCTTTGTTGATCCCGGACTGATCATGTACATACAGGCTGTGGAGCGGGAGTGCATCCTGCATCTGGTGAATGAAGCGCGGCAGGTGCAGAACCCGGCGAAGGAGCTGGAGCACAAGCTTCCTCTCTGCTTTTACCGGCTGCACAGAAGTTATTTTGTCAACTGCAATTACGTGGCAAAAATCGAACGGTATAAGCTGACGCTGATTACAGGAGAGGAGCTTCCCATACCGAAGCTGAGATATTTGCAGATACGGGACGATATTACGAAAATTATACAGAATAAAAGGCTGTGACGTCTGTCCATCGATGGAACGTAAGGCAAATAAAGGGGCAAAGCGCGGAATGCTTTGCCCCTTTGCTTATGAAACCATCGATTATATGAAACA
>JAUNGW010000094.1 GCA_030524245.1 Eubacteriales bacterium | reverse complement strand
CCTGGAGGAAATCAAGGAAAGCTGGATCAGCATGAGCCTGGAAAAATACCGCAGCCAGGTTCCTTTAAAACCAGGAGCCGGACAGCTTTTGGAATATTTGAAGGAGCGCCGGATTCCTGCCGGCATAGCCACGAGCAACGGCCGGGCCATGGTGGACGCGGTGCTGGAATCCCTGGGAATCCGGTCTTATTTTCAGGTGGTTGCCACTGCCTGCGAGGTGGCGGCCGGAAAGCCTGCTCCCGATATTTATCTGAAGGTGGCGGGAGAGCTGGGAGCGGAGCCGTCCTCGTGTATGGTGTTTGAAGACGTACCTGCGGGCATTATGGCAGGAAAGGCTGCCGGCATGACCGTATGCGCGGTGGAGGATGCGTACTCCTCGGCCATGGCCGGAGAAAAGGCACGGCTGGCGGACGGATATATACGTAATTTCAATGAAATCCTGGAATGAGATTTCAGATAAGAATGGAGAGTAGAATAACGATGCAGGATTATTTACCGATCTGCCGGGAGGACATGGACCGGCGCGGCTGGGAGCAGTGTGATTTTGTGTATGTATCCGGGGACGCCTATGTGGATCATCCCTCCTTCGGTACGGCCATTATCAGCCGGCTTTTGGAGGCTCACGGCTACAGGGTGGGAATTATCGCCCAGCCGGACTGGAAGCAGGCGGAAAGTATACAGATTCTCGGACGTCCGCGGCTTGGCTTTCTTGTCTCCGCCGGCAATATGGATTCCATGGTCAACCATTATTCCGTGTCGAAAAAGCGCCGTCAGCAGGATGCCTATACCCCTGGCGGAGAGATGGGAAAACGGCCGGACTACGCGGTGGTGGTTTATGGCAATCTGATCCGCTCCGTGTACAAGGACGTGCCGATTATCATTGGCGGCATCGAGGCGAGCCTGCGGCGGCTGGCCCATTACGATTACTGGTCCAACCGGCTGAAACGCTCCATCCTTCTGGATTCCCAGGCTGATCTGATTTCCTACGGCATGGGAGAGCACTCCATTGTGGAGATTGCAGACGCCTTAAACAGCGGCATCGCCGTTAAGGATATTACCTTTATTGACGGCACGGTATTTAAGACCAGAGACTTAAACGTGGTTTACGATTACCAGATGCTTCCCGACTACGATGACATGAAGCGGGATAAACGGAGGTATGCGGAAAGCTTTGCGGTGCAGAATAAGAATACGGATCCGTTTACGGGAAAGCGGCTGGTGGAGCCGTACTTCGGCAGGGAATTTGTGGTGCAGAATCCGCCGTCCCGGCCATTGAGCCAGGAGGAGATGGATCAGACCTATGATCTTCCCTATATGAGGAGCTATCATCCCTCCTACGAGGCCATGGGCGGCGTTCCTGCCATCCGGGAGATTAAATTCAGCCTGATCAGCAACCGGGGCTGCTTCGGCGCCTGCAGCTTCTGCGCGCTGACCTTCCACCAGGGGAGGATCATCCAGGCCAGAAGTCACGAGTCTTTGGTGGATGAGGCGAAAAAGCTGACGGCGGAGCCGGATTTTAAGGGATACATCCACGATGTGGGAGGCCCTACGGCCAATTTCCGGTTCCCTGCCTGTGAAAAGCAGCTGACAAAGGGCGCCTGCCCCAGCCGGCAGTGTCTGTTCCCGGAGCCCTGTAAAAATCTCCGGGCTGACCACAGCGATTATATTTCTCTTTTGAGAAAGCTGCGGGAGCTGCCCGGGGTAAAAAAGGTCTTCATCCGGTCAGGGATTCGCTTCGATTATCTGCTGGCGGACAAAAACAGGCAGTTTTTAAAGGAGCTGTGCAGCTATCATGTCAGCGGACAGCTGAAGGTGGCGCCGGAGCATGTGGCCGACGCGGTGCTTTCCAAAATGGGCAAGCCGAAGCGGGCGGTGTACGACCGTTTTGTCAGAGAATACAGGGAAATGAATGCAAAACTCGGGAAGGAGCAGTATCTTGTTCCCTACCTGATGTCCTCCCACCCGGGCTCGTCCTTAAAGGAAGCGGTGGAGCTGGCGGAATATCTGCGGGATCTTGGCTATATGCCGGAGCAGGTGCAGGATTTCTATCCGACTCCCTCCACCATCTCCACCTGCATGTATTACACAGGCCTGGATCCCAGAACCATGGAGCCGGTTTACGTGCCGGTAAATCCCCATGAAAAGGCCATGCAGCGGGCGCTGATCCAGTACCGGAACCCGAAAAACTACGAGCTGGTAAGGGAGGCTCTTACGAAGGCCGGAAGGCCGGATCTGATCGGCTTCGATAAAAAATGCCTGATCCGCCCGCATTCGGCAGGGCCGGCAAAACGGGAGCAGGCGGAAAAACGTACTCCAAAGAAAACCGCAAAAAAGACCATCCGGAATGTTCATAAAAAGAAGCAGAAGGGAGCATAACGCCATGAAAACAGCCATTATCACCGGAGCGTCCTCCGGCATGGGCCGGGAGGCGGCCATCCAGGCTGCGGACCGGTTCTCCGGCCTTGGAGAGATCTGGGTCATAGCAAGAAGGAAGGAGCGGCTGGAAAGCCTGCGGGATCAGCTTCCGGTGCCGCTAAGGATTTTCCCTCTGGATTTAAGCAGCCCCCAGGCCTTTGAGACGCTTGAGAGAGCTTTGAGAGAGGAACGGCCGGAGGTAAAGCTTCTGATCAATGCCGCCGGATACGGGAAAATCGGCCCGGTCAGCTCCAATCCTACAGGCGAGGAGACCGGCATGGTCCGGTTAAACTGCGAGGCGCTCTGCGCGGTCACCAGCCTGGTGCTGCCATTTATGACAAGGGAGAGCAGGATCATCCAGTTTGCCTCGGCAGCAGCCTTCCTGCCTCAGCCGGACTTTGCTGTTTACGCGGCGACAAAGGCCTTTGTATTGAGCTACAGCCGGGCGCTGAACGCGGAGCTGCGGCCCCGCGGCATAGCTGTCACCGCCGTGTGCCCCGGACCGGTGAAAACGGAATTTTTCGACATTGCGGAAAGCCACGGTACCATCCCGCTTTACAAGCGTCTGGTCATGGCCGATCCCAAAAAGGTTGTAAGACTTGCTCTGCGCGACAGCATGATGGGACGGGAACTGTCGGTTTACGGACCTTTGATGAAGGCATTTCACCTGCTTACCAGGCTGGTTCCCCACAGCGTTCTGCTGCGGATTATGGAGAAGCTCTGACCATATGAGGAGAAGATACCATGAAGATAAGAAAAGGCGATTACGGCTACAGAAACAGCAATAAGCGCATGAGAATGGCCATTACCGGCGTGCTGATCCTGGCGATCCTGATTCAGCTGGCGGCGCGGCTTTTTACGGACAGCCAGGCGGCCAAAAATATTTTAACGGTTATGGCCGTGCTGACGGTCCTTCCCATGGCCAATATGGCCTCGCCGCTTTTGGCAGGCTTTCGCTACCGAACCCCATCTGAGGAGTTTCACAGCAGATTAAAGCCAAGAGAGAAGGATTTCAGGATCCTTTACGATCTGATTCTGACCACGAAAAGCCATGTGATCCCGGTGGACGCGGCAGTTGTTCATCCAAACGGCGTTTACTGCTTCTGCACGGCGCAGAAGCTGAACCTGCAGAAGGCGGAAAAGGAGCTGAACACGCTGTTTTCCGACAACCATCTGGATCCGAACGTAAAGCTGATCACAGATGAGAAAAGCTTTTTCCGCCGCCTGGATTCCTTAAAGCCTGCGTCGGAGTGCGCGGATGAGGGAACTGTGGACTACGGCGCACAGCTTTTAAAAAATCTTTCCATGTAGAGGAGCCGGATCATGAAAAGCATCCTTGTGAATGAAAATGAGGCCGGGCAGCGGCTTGACAAGCTGCTCGGCAAATATTTAAATCTGGCCGGAAAGGGCTTTCTCTACAAAATGATGAGAAAGAAAAACATAACCTTAAACGGAAGAAAATGCGACGGCTCTGAAAAGCTGGCGGTGGGAGATGAGATCCGGCTGTTTCTGGCAGAGGAAACCATTGAAAAATTTTCCGAGGTAAAAATCCAGAAGGTAAGGAAGATGAAGCTGGATATTGTATATGAGGACCCGCACATTCTGCTTATCAACAAGCCGTCCGGAATGCTGTCCCAGAAGGCGAAGGAGACGGATGAGTCCCTGGTGGAGTATCTGATTGATTATCTTCTGGATGAGGGAGCCGTTACCAGACAGGAGCTGGCCGGCTTTCGCCCCTCCGTCTGCAACCGTCTGGACAGAAACACCAGCGGCCTTGTGGCGGCAGGAAGATCCCTGGCCGGGCTCCAGATGCTTTCCGGCATTTTAAAGGACCGCTCTCTTCACAAATATTACCTCTGCGCGGTGGACGGTCAGGTGAGGGAAGGCCGGACCATAGAGGGATTCCTTGTGAAGGATCCGAAGACAAACCAGGTTACGGTTTCCGCGCGCAGGATGCCGGACAGCGCCGCCATCTGCACCAGATACGAGCCAGTTTCCCGGGAGAACGGATACACCCTTCTGAAGGTTGAGCTGATCACCGGGCGCACCCATCAGATCCGGGCGCACCTGGCATCCATCGGCCATCCCATTGTCGGGGATTACAAATACGGCAGAGAACCGGTCAATGCAGAGGCGAAGAAGAAGTTCCAGGTCCGGTCCCAGATGCTGCATTCCTGGCAGATGGTATTTCCGGCGCTGCCGGAGCCCTTCTCTTATTTAAGCGGAAAAAGCTTTACGGCGCCTGTGCCGGAGCCCTTTCGCAGAATGTTTCAAAACCTGCCGGAGAAATAAGGAGATTTTATGGGAACATGGAACAGCAGGGGCCTCAGAGGCTCCACCTTAGAGGACATGATCAACCACAGCAACGAGATGTACCGGGAGAAGAAGCTGGCGCTGATTCAGAAAATCCCGACCCCCATCACCCCCATCAATATCGATAAAAACAGCCGCCACATTACGCTTGCGTATTTTGACCAGAAAAGTACGGTGGACTATATCGGGGCGGTTCAGGGGATTCCGCTGTGCTTTGACGCAAAGGAGTGTTCTGCCCGGACCTTTCCCCTGCAGAACGTACACGCCCACCAGATGCAGTTTATGGCGGATTTTGAAGCCCAGGGCGGCATTGCTTTTTTCATCATCCATTTTACCCAGGAGGATGAGATTTACTACATGCCGTTCCGGGATATGCAGAAATTCTGGAACCGGATGGAGGAGGGCGGAAGAAAGAGCTTCACATACGACGAGGTGGACAAATCCTACCGGATTTCCATGGGCCGGGACGTGCTGGTGCATTACCTGCAGACGGTGCAGCTGGACCTGGACAGACGGCAGGAGCAATAGAAATATATTTATAAGTAATTTTAATAAATGACAGTCATTGTATTATCTATATGATATGTGTTACACTGGTGCTGGTTATCATTACAGTCCCTGTCCGCAGGGAGCATACATATTGGAGGATATAGTAGAATGGGTGGATTTTTTGGAGTTACATCGAAAACTGACTGTGTTACGGATCTGTTTTTCGGAACTGACTATCACTCCCATCTGGGAACGCGCCGCGGCGGCATGGCGGTTTATGGACCGGACGGCTTTCAGCGGAGCATTCATAATATTGAGAACTCCCCCTTCCGCACAAAGTTTGAGCGGGACGTGGAGGAGCTTAAGGGCAATTCCGGCATCGGTTCCATTTCAGACAACGAACCCCAGCCTCTTTTGATTCAGTCGCATCTCGGCAGCTATGCCATCGTCACAGTGGGCAAGATTAATAATGAGCAGCAGCTGATCACTCATGCCTTTGAGAATGGTCATATCCATTTTATGGAGATGAGCGGCGGGCGTATCAACGCTACGGAGCTGACGGCGGCGCTGATCAACCAGCGGCAGAGTCTGGTGGAGGGTCTTCTTTACGCCCAGGAGATGATAGAGGGCTCCATGACCATTCTTTTGCTGACGCCGGAGGGTATATACGCCTCCAGGGACCGTTTCGGCCGGACGCCGGTGGTTGTAGGCAAAAAGGACGGCGCCTGCTGCGTATCCTTTGAGAGCTTTGCCTATATCAATCTCGGGTACAAAGACTGCTATGAGCTGGGTCCGGGAGAGGTGGTTCTGGTCAATGCCGACGGCGTGCAGTCCCTAAGCCGGCCGCGCCGTGAGATGAAGATCTGCTCCTTTTTATGGGTTTATTACGGCTATCCGACCTCCAGCTATGAGGGCATCAACGTGGAGGAGATGCGTTACCGCTGCGGACGGATCCTGGCGGAGCGGGATCTGGGCTGCCGCGGCGGCTGTACGGGCTGTCCCGGCCATGAAAAGCAGGAGCCGGTTCATCCCGACATTGTAGCCGGAGTTCCGGATTCCGGCATTGCCCATGCCATCGGCTATGCCAATGAATCCGGCATCCCCTTTGCAAGGCCGTTTATCAAGTATACTCCCACCTGGCCCCGTTCCTTTATGCCTCAGAATCAGAGCCAGAGAAACCTGATCGCCAAGATGAAGCTGATCCCCGTGGACGCGCTGATCCGGGACAAGAGCCTGCTTCTGATCGACGATTCCATTGTCCGCGGCACCCAGCTTGGAGAGACCACGGAATTTCTATATGAGAGCGGAGCGAGAGAGGTTCATATCCGTCCTGCCTGTCCGCCGCTTTTGTTTGGCTGCAAGTACTTAAACTTCTCCAGATCCAACTCGGAGCTGGATCTGATCACCAGACGGATTATCCGGGACAGAGAGGGCGACCAGGTGCCGGCAGAGGTGCTTTCCGACTACGCGGATCCTGACAGCGAGAATTACAGGGAGATGGTAGAGGAAATCCGCCGCAGGCTGAACTTCACCTCCTTAAAGTATCACAGGCTGGATGATCTGATTGAGTCCATCGGCCTTCCGAAGGAGAAGCTCTGCACCTACTGCTGGGACGGAAAAGAATAAAAGAAAAAAACAGGGAAGACTTAAGCGTCTTCCCTGTCGTTCGTTAAGTGCAGCCTGTCCAGGATATAGAAGGACAGACTTAAAAGCATTCCCACGATGCAGGCCAGCACCATGCCGGTAAGCTCGATGTTGCCGAACTTCACAGCGATGCCGGAAAGGCCGGTGACAAAGATAACCGAGGTCAGAGCCTGATTTCTGGATTTTGCAAAGTCAACCTTTGAGTCCACCAGAATCCGCAGGCCGGAGGTGCCGATCATGCCGTAGAGCAGGAAGGAGATTCCGCCGATGACTGGTCCGGGGATGGTGCTGATCAGCATGGACAGCTTTCCTACAAAGGAGCAGACAATGGAAAGCACCGCGGCTCCCGCGATCACGCGCACGCTGTAAACGCCGGTCATGGCCATAACGCCGATATTTTCGCCGTAGGTGGTTGTAGGCACAGAGCCGATGCAGCCGGAGAGCATGGTGGAAAAGTTGTCCGCAAACAGGCTTCGGTGAAGTCCGGGATCCTTTAAAAGATCTCTGCCTATAATCTTGCTGGTCACGACCTGATGTCCGATGTGCTCGGACGCGATGACCAGAATCACCGGAAGGATGATCGTCACCGCCTCCGGATTGAACTTCGGCAGCAGGAAGTTGGGCAGGGCGAACCAGGGAGCGGCGGCAACCTCCTCAAAGGTTACGATTCCGCAGGCGACCGCGGCGGCATAGCCTGCAAGCACGGCAATCAGAATCGGGATCACCGACAAAAACTTCCGGAAAACGATGGATCCAAATACAGCCACGCCTAAGGTTACCAGAAATACCGTCAGATTTCTCATGTCAATGGTCTCGTCCAAAAGTCCCGCGTTGCTGGCGGCGGAGCCGGACAGCTCCAGGCCGATCAGGGCGACGACAGGTCCCATGGCCGCCGGAGGCAGCACCACGTTGATCCAGTCTGTGCCGAACTTATAAACAATCAGGGCAAGGACGCAGCCGCAGAAGCCCACGGCCACAAATCCGCCGAGGGCGTATTCGTAACCGAATTTTGCGATGACAATTCCGGCAGGGGCCAGAAATGCGAAGCTGGATCCAAGATAAGCGGGCGCTTTTCCTTTGGTGATCAGGATAAAAAGAAGTGTTCCCACACCATTCATAAATAAAACGATGGCGGGATTGATGCCGAAGATGAAGGGAACCAGAACCGATGCTCCGAACATTGCAAACATGTGCTGAATGCTTAAGGGCACCAGAAGCTTAAACGGAACCTTGTCCTCCACCTGAATGATACGTTTGTCAGCCATAAAGCTCCTCCTTTGTTTTCTGCAGCATAAAAATCATTTTTCCTATTATTTCACAATTCGGAGCATTCGTCTACTCTTTTTTTATATTCATGAAGCTTATTGACGGAAACCTGGATAAATCGTACAATAGCATTGATTCTATGAAATTGCTGAATATTCCCGGATTGTGGATTGACAAGAAGCGTTCTGTCTCATATAATTAGAAACACGTTATCAGATTATCACTCTACCACGCGAAAGTGTCCGCGGATTTACGGCAGAGTCTATACAGGAGGAGCCATGAACAATCAACTGCTGCATACCCCGGAGGGAGTCCGGGATATCTATGGACGGGAGTGCGCTGAGAAGCAGGCTGTCCAGGAAAGGGTGGAGCGCGTGTTCCATCTGTACGGCTATGAGCATATCGAAACCCCTGTTTTTGAATTCTTCGATATTTTTAAAAAGGAACGAGGCAGCGTAGGCAGCCGGGAGATGTTCAAGCTTTTTGACCGGGACAACAATACCCTGGTGCTCCGGCCGGATATGACGCCGCCCATTGCCCGCTGCACCGCCAAGTATTTTATGGATGAGGAGGGGCCGCTGAGGCTTTGCTATATGGGCCCCGCATTCATCAACAGCAGCAGCTATCAGGGGCGTCTGAAGGAGACGACGCAGACCGGGGCGGAGCTGATCGGAGATGATTCCGCCGACGGAGACGGAGAGATGGTGGCCATGGTGATTCAGGCCCTTCTGGCCGCGGGACTTCAGGAGTTTCAGGTGGAGCTGGGACAGGTGGAGTTTTACCGCGGGCTTCTGGATGAGGCCGGTATGGACGGGGACACCGCGGATACCCTGCGCTGCCTGATCGAGGAAAAGAACTTTTTCGGCGTGGAGGAGCTTTTGTCAGAGCTTTCCATTCCCGATGAGCTGAAGCAGGTATTCTTAAAGCTTCCTGAGCTGTTCGGAGACATCGGCCAGATCCGCCTGGCCAGAACCATGACCTCCAACAGCCGCGCCTTAAAGGCCATCGACCGTCTGGAGGAGGTTCAGCGGATTCTTGACATTTACGGGCTGGGAGATTATGTGTCCTACGATCTTGGGATGCTGAGCAAGTATTCCTATTATACCGGGATCATTTTCAAGGCCTATACCTATGGAACCGGCGAGTACGTGGTTACGGGAGGCCGGTACGACCGGCTCCTGGAGCAGTTCGGAAAGAAGGCTCCGGCTGTGGGCTTTGCCATTGTGGTGGACCGGCTGATGATGGCTCTGGCGCGGCAGAGAATTGATGTTCCTGTGGATATGGTCAGCACAGCCATTCTTTACGATGACGGGGCGAGAAGCGCCGGCATCCGCCTGGCAGGACATTTCCGGAAAAACGGCATGGCGGTCCAGCTGCTCTGCAGGACGGCGGGAGCTGGCACAGAGGACTATACAGGCTGGGCCAGACGCCGGAATATCCGGAATCTTCTGGTGCTGGAGGGGTCCGGTGAAAGGATTACGGCGTACAATACGCTTACGGGACAGGCGGATACGCTGGCATATACAGACTATATGCCGGAGGAGGAAAACCTATGAGATATCTGACATTTGCACTGGCAAAGGGGCGGCTGGCAGGACAGGCTCTCGAGCTGTTTGAAAAGGCGGGAATCACCTGCGAGGAGATGAAGGACAAGGGCTCCAGAAAGCTGATTTTTACCAATGAGGAGCAGGGCTATCGTTTCTTTCTGGCCAAGGCCAGCGATGTGCCGACCTATGTGGAGTACGGAGCTGCGGACATTGGGATTGTGGGAAAGGACACGCTTCTGGAGGAAGGAAGAAAGCTCTTTGAGGTTCTGGATCTGGGACTTGGACGATGCAGGATGTGCGTCTGCGGGCCGAAGACGGCGGAGGAGTACTTAAAGCATCATCAGCTGATCCGCGTGGCGACCAAGTACCCGTCTATTGCCAAGGATTATTTTTACAACAGAAAGCATCAGACCGTGGAGATCATCAAATTAAACGGTTCCATCGAGCTGGCTCCCATCGTGGGCCTGTCGGAGGTGATCGTGGACATTGTGGAGAC
>JAUNGW010000093.1 GCA_030524245.1 Eubacteriales bacterium | reverse complement strand
TTGCAATAAAAAATGCCGTATTTATACGGTTTGTGGCGTTTCGCAAACGCCTATTATGGATGAAAGCGGAAGGGAGAGAGGAGCAGGCGTATGGTGCGTACATTTGCGGCGATTGACGTGGGGTCATTTGAACTGGAGATGGGGATCTATGAGATATCGGATAAAACGGGAATCCGGGTCATAGACCGTGTAAAGCATATGATTGCCCTGGGCAAGGATACGTTTGTCAACGGAAAGATCAGCTACCGTCTGGTGGAGGAGATCTGCCAGGTGCTCCAGGATTTTGCGCGGATTATGGAGGGCTATCAGGTTTCGGACTACCGGGCTTACGGAACCTCCGCCATGCGGGCCGCGAAAAACAGTCAGATCGTTCTGGAGCAGATCCGGGTGCGGACAGGAATCCAGGTGCGGGTAATCAGCAATTCGGAGCAGCGGTTTATCAGCTGCAAGGCCATTGCCGCCAGGGACGCGGAGTTCCAGAAGATTATTCAGAAGGGCACGGCTATTGTGGACGTTGGCTTCGGCAGCATGCAGGTATCCCTGTTTGACAAGGATGCTCTGGTGTCCACCCAGAATCTGCCGCTGGGCGTGCTGCGGCTGCGGCAGATTCTGAGCCAGGTATCGGCGGAGGCCAGAATCGAGCAGGAGATCATAAGGGAGCTGGTGGACAACGAGCTGGTGACCTTCCGGAAGATGTATTTAAAGGACCGGGAGATTAAAAACCTGATCGCCATCGGAGATCCGGTGCTGACGCTTTACCGCAGGGCGGACATCAGAAAAGCGGGAGACCGGATGACTGCGGAGCAGTTTATGACGCTCTACGACCAGCTGAAGGGAAAGACTGTGGATCAGCTGGAGTTTGATTTTGATGTGAACGGCGAATACGCTTCGATCATTTTCCCGGCGGCGGCCATTTACCGGCGGATGCTGGAGCTGACGGGAGCTGAGATTATGTGGGTGCCGGGAATCCGCATGGCGGACGGTATTGCAGCCGAGTATGCGGAGGAGAAAAAGCTGGTGAAGTTCAACCACAATTTTTCCAACGATATCATTGCGGCCTCCAGAAACATGGCAAGGCGGTACAAGTGTCATATGTCCCACATTCAGACCGTGGAGACGGCGGCCCTGCAGGTGTTCGACAGCCTGAAAAAGTACCACGGCTTAAAGGCCAGGGAGCGGCTGCTTCTGCAGATTGCCGTGGATCTGCATTCCTGCGGGAAATTTGTCACCATGCGGGACGCGTCGGACTGCGCCTACAATATGATCATGGCCACGGAGATCATCGGCCTGTCTCATGTGGAGCGGGAGATTGTGGCCAATGTGGTCAAGTATAACAGCCAGACGTTCCGCTATAATGAGGTGGAGCTTTTGGCAAAGCCATCGAAAGACAGCCGCCTTGCGGCGCCGGAGAACCTTCCCCTGGTGATTGCAAAGCTGACGGCCATTCTCCGGCTGGCCAATTCCATGGATCGCAGCCATACGGCAAAGCTGACGGACTGTCGTCTGAATGTGAAGGGCGGACAGCTGGTGATTACCACAGAATATGATGGTGATGTGACGCTGGAGCGGCTGTCCATCGGTGAAAAGGGAGATTTCTTTGAGGAGATTTTCGGTGTGCGTCCTGTTTTGAAGCAGAAAAAGAAGGTGTGATTATGGCAGAGAAAATGGCAGAAAAGAAAATGGAAGAAGACAAGAAAATAGAATCGCCGGACCGGTATCAGGATCCGAAAAATTATGTAAACCGTGAGCTGAGCTGGCTGGATTTTGATTACCGGATTTTAAATGAGGCCAGAGACAAGACGATTCCGCTGTTTGAACGGCTGAAATTCTTAAGCATCACAGCCTCCAACCTGGATGAATTTTTCATGGTCCGGGTGGCTTCTCTGCGGGATCAGGTGCACGCGAAGTACAGGAAGCAGGATATTGCGGGACTGCGGGCGGACGAGCAGCTGGAGCGAATCGGCAAAAAGACTCATGATCTGGTAAATCTTCAGTATTCCACCTACAACCGCTCCCTGCTTCCTGCCCTGAAGCAGCAGGGACTCTTGATTCTTTCCGAGCACGAGGAGCTGACGGAGACGGACAGGGCGTATGTGGACCGGTTTTTCCGGGAGAACGTGTACCCGGTGCTGACGCCTATGGCGGTGGACTCCTCCCGGCCCTTCCCCCTGATCCGCAACAAAACCCTGAATATTGCGGCGCTGGTGCAGAAAAAAAACGGGGATGAGGATCTGGAGTTTGCCATGGTGCAGGTGCCGTCGGGACTCCCGCGTATTGTGGAGCTGGACCAGGGAGAGGGCGGCCTGCGCCGGGTAATCCTTCTGGAGGAGATCATCGAGCGGAACATGAAGGAGCTGTTTTTAAACTATAATATCGTTTCCGCCCATCCGTTCCGGGTTATGCGGAACGCGGATTTTGCCCTGGATGAGGAGGACGCCGAGGATCTGCTGGAGGAGATTCAGAAAAAGCTGAAAAAGCGCCAGTGGGGCGAGGTGATCCGCCTGGAGGTGGAGGAGAAGGTGGATAAGCGGCTGCTTAAGATTTTAAAGCGGGAGCTGTCTGTGGACAGCGAATCCATTTACGGAATCACCGGGCCGCTGGATCTGACCTTCCTCATGAAGATGTACGGAATGGAGGGCTTTGACCATTTAAAGACGCCGCCCTACACGCCGCAGCCGGTGCCGGCCTTCATGAATGACGATGACATTTTCACGAATATCCGCAAGGGCGATGTGCTGCTCCATCATCCCTACCAGACCTTTGATCCGGTGGTGGAGCTTGTGCAGCAGGCGGCAAAGGATCCGGACGTGCTGGCCATCAAGCAGACCCTGTACCGGGTCAGCGGCCATTCTCCCATTGTGTCGGCGCTGGCGGAGGCGGCGGACAACGGAAAGCAGGTTTCCGTCCTTGTGGAGCTGAAGGCGCGGTTCGATGAGGAGAACAACATCAACTGGGCAAAGAAGCTGGAGAAGGCCGGCTGCCATGTGATCTACGGTCTGGTGGGGTTAAAGACCCACTGCAAGATCACCCTGGTTGTGCGCCGGGAGGAGGACGGCATCCGCCGCTATGTTCACCTGGGAACAGGAAACTACAACGATTCCACGGCGAAGCTGTACACAGACTGCGGCCTGATGACCTGTCATCCCCAAGTGGGCGAGGACGCCACGGCGGTATTCAACATGCTGTCCGGCTATTCGGAGCCGCCGACCTGGAACAAGCTTTCACTGGCGCCGCTTTGGCTGCGCAGCCGCCTGCTGCGCATGATCCGGCGGGAGACGGCTCATGCCAGGGAGGGAAAGCCGGCTCATATCATGGCGAAGATGAACTCCCTCTGCGACCGGGAGGTGATCGCCAACCTGTACGAGGCCTCCTGCGCCGGCGTAAAGATCGAGCTGGTGATCCGCGGCATCTGCTGTCTGAAGGCGGGAGTTCCCGGCCTCAGCGAGAACATCAGCGTTCATTCCATCGTGGGAAATTTCCTGGAGCACTCCAGAATCCTCTATGTGGAAAATGACGGAAGCCCGGAGGTGTATATGGGAAGCGCCGACTGGATGCCGAGAAACCTGGATAAGCGTGTGGAAATCATGTTTCCGGTGGAGGATCCGGCGCTGAAGGAGCAGGTGATCCATATTCTGCAGGTGCAGCTGGACGACAATGTGAAGGCCCATGTCCTTCAGCCGGACGGTACCTACGAAAAGATCGACAAGCGGGGGAAGCAGCTGGTGGCTGCCCAGGAGCAGTTCTGCGCTGAGGCTGTTGCCGCGGCAAAAAAGGCGGCTGCCGAAGCGGAACCGGACGTGCATAATACGCGGGTGTTTGTGCCGGCGGAAGCATGACGAAATGATGAAAAGCCAAAGGCCGGATATATATCTGGTTTTTGGCTTTCTTTCGGTGGAAATTCTTTCAGGATTTGTCATAAAAAAGTAAGGCACAGCAGGGCATTTTATGATAGACTAGGATATAGAGTGTACGCGAGGAGGAATCTGAGAGATGGCGGAGACCAATATTCTGGTAGTAGATGACGAACAGGAGATTGCGGACCTGGTGGAGATCTATCTGGTCAGCGATGGATATAAAGTATTTAAGGCTTCCAACGCCCAGGACGGACTGGGGATTCTGGAGAAGGAGGATATCCATCTTGTGCTTCTGGACATTATGATGCCCGGGATGAACGGACTTGAGATGTGCAAGAAGATCCGGGAGACGAACAATATTCCGATTATCATGTTAAGCGCCAAGTCCACGGATCTTGATAAGATTCTGGGACTGGGAACCGGCGCCGATGACTATGTGGTGAAGCCCTTTAATCCGCTGGAGCTGACAGCCCGGGTGAAGTCCCAGCTGCGCCGCTATACCCAGTTAAACCCCAACAGCAGCATCCATGAGAGCGAGAAAAACGAGATCAGCATCCGCGGCCTGACCATCAACAAGGACAACCATAAGGTGACGGTTTATGACGAGGAGATCAAGCTGACGCCCATTGAGTTTGATATTCTGTACCTGCTGGCATCCAACGCCGGCAAGGTGTTCAGCACCGATGAGATTTTTGAGAAGGTCTGGAACGAGAAGGTATATGAGGCCAACAACACGGTTATGGTACATATCCGCCGGCTGCGGGGCAAGATGAAGGAGGACGAGCGCCAGGACAAGATCATTACCACAGTGTGGGGGGTAGGATACAAAATTGAAAAATAAGGTGCGCAGGAAGAGCGATTTAAGCCACCGGTATCATACGCGGGTTGTTGCCAATGTGATTTACAGCGGTCTGGTGACCTGCCTGGTGGAGATATTCCTGGTGACGAATCTGTCCATGCTGGCCGGCTACGCCGAGGAGTCCCGCTGGACCAACGCGTTTCTGGCCAGGGTCTATGCCTCGGACACCATGGTGGTGCTGGGCTATGTGATTTTCGGCATTGCACTGTTTGCGGTGACGTTTCTGGTGCTGCAGGAGAAGTCCGTCACCTACATAAGCAGGATCTCTGACGCCATTGAGAACATTTCCGGGGGCGACCTAAACACCACGGTGGAGGTCATCGGAGATGATGAGTTTTCTTCCATGGCGGCCAACTTAAACAAGATGGCGGCCGATATCCGCCGGCTGATGGACAAGGAGCGGGAAGCGGAGCGGACAAAGAACGAGCTGATCACCAACGTGGCCCATGACCTGAGGACGCCGCTGACCTCCATCATCGGCTATCTGGAGCTTTTGTCCGGCAAGGCAGCCCTGCCGCCGGAGATGCAGAAAAAGTACATCGACATTGCCTACAGCAAGGCAAAGCGGCTGGAGAAGCTGATTGAGGATCTGTTCGGCTTCACGAAGATGAATTACGGAAAGATTTCCATGCATGTGTCCCGGGTGGATATTATAAAGCTTTTAAGCCAGCTGCTGGAGGAGTCCTATCCGAACTTTGCGGACAAGAACCTTTCCTATGAGCTGCAGAGCAATGTTCCGGCCAAGGTGATCACCGCGGACGGCAATCTTCTGGCCAGGCTGTTTGACAACCTGATCAATAATGCCATCAAGTACGGGGCGGACGGAAAACGGGTGCTGGTGCAGGTGACGGCTGAGGGAAGCACGGTTCAGGTTTCTGTGACAAACTACGGCTATGTGATTCCGGCGGAGGAGCTTCCGCTGATTTTTGACAAGTTCTACCGGGTGGAGCAGTCCAGATCCACGCACACGGGCGGCACGGGCCTGGGCCTTGCCATTGTGAAGAACATCGTGGAGATGCACGGAGGAACCATTCAGGTGAAAAGCGATCTGGACGGCACCGTATTTACGGTGACGCTTCAGACAGATTTCGATATCAATAAAGAAAATTTTGGAAAGCTGGGGTGAGGACGATTGAATAACCCGATTCAGAGCCTTCTGAAAATATCAGTCAGATCACTTGAAAGATGGATGGCCGCAGCAGCGGCTGTCCTGTTTTTCAGCGGTCTGGCTTTTTGCGGTCAGGCCATGGCGCAGGCTGAAGCGGCCTTGGAGGTGAAGCTGGATATCCAGTACGGATATGACAATATGGCCAAGGGCGGGCGCTATCTGCCGCTGGATGTGAGCATTCAAAGCGGAGGAGGAAAGGCGCTGTCCGCTGTGCTCCGGGTGAAGTCCGTAGAGTCGGACGGAACCATATATTGTTATGAATATCCCGTGCAGACAACGGAGGGAGAGCAGGCGTCCAGCCGCTATTACATCCCTCTCGGGACAGGGGCGGACCGGCTGGCAGTTACCCTGGAGGATGGCTCGGGCAATGTGCTGGCAGAGGAATCTGTGAAGCTGAACGTAAGCCGGGACGTGCCGGAGATGTACATCGGCATCCTGTCTGATGAGCCGGAGAAGCTTTCCTGGTTAAATGGGGCAGGCATCAGCTACAGCACCCTGCGGACAAGAACCTTTGAGCTGGATGAGGCGGATTTTCCGGAGGAAGAGGTGGGCTTAAGCCTTCTGGATGTGCTGGTGGTGAACAATTATAAGCTGCGCAGTCTGTCGGAGCTTCAGACGGGAGCCATTATGGACTGGGTTCACCATGGCGGCGTGCTGATTCTCGGCACCGGAGAGCGGGTGGACGACACGCTGGGGCGGTTCGCGCCAGAGCTTCTTGATAATTCCTATGGAGCCGCGGCCCTGCGTCATATCAACCTGGCGGAGAATTACATCCTGGAGGAGCCGGGGGCCGGAATGTTTGCAATTTCCTGCGTGGACATTTCTCTCCACGGGGGCAATGTGATCATTTCCAGCGATGACTTTCCCCTTCTTACAGCGGCGGTCAAGGAGCAGGGGCTGATTGCGGTCGCCGCCTTTGATCTTGGGGAAATCGATTCCTTCTGCCAGCAGAATACCGGATATATCGATTATCTGTTTACGGGCCTTCTTGGAGAGGACCGGATCAACCGGCTGGCGGAGGCGGCCTACAGCGGAAACTCCGGGAAATTCTGGTCGGTGCAGACGCTGATCAACACGGGAAATCTGGACAAGCTGCCGAAGCTGGCCTGGTATGTGGCGGTTGTGGCGGTGTATCTGGCGCTGCTGGGTCCGGCGCTTTATCTGTTTTTAAAAAACCGGGATCTGCAGATTTATTACCGCCGCGGCGTGGTGGTGCTGTCTCTTTTCTTTGCGGCGCTGATTTATGTGATGGGAGGGCTGACCCGCTTCCGGTCAACCTTTTTTACCTATGCGACGATTCAGGACACCACCAGCGACTATGTGGCGGACACTACCTATGTGAACATCCGGAATCCCTACAACCGTCCCTATACTGTGGAGCTGAACCCGGATTACACGGTGCTTCCCATTACGCGGACCACGCGGGCGGGATACACGGCCTCTGAAAGCCTGGACGGACCGTATCAGATTGCCATTGGACGGACGGAGGATCAGGTGACGGTGCGCGGACAGAACATTCCCGCGTTTACGCCCCGGTATTTCCAGCTGGAGAAGAAGACGGAGAATACGGACCGGGTCGGCGTTACCGGCGAGGTGGATTACTTTGAGGGAC
Source organism: Eubacteriales bacterium (assembly GCA_030524245.1). GTDB lineage: Bacteria > Bacillota > Clostridia > Lachnospirales > Lachnospiraceae > Brotaphodocola. Next base: position 2,706 of record JAUNGW010000093.1, on the reverse strand, counting down.
GGATCAGCGGAAGCCTGACCAACGGATTTCCCTTCCCCATTGAGAATACCACGGTGATTTTGTACGGAAACATGGTGCAGATCGGCCGCATGGAGGCGGGAGAGACGAAAAAGCTGGAGGATTTTGCCCTGCTTCGTTTTCCGCTTGGCAATTCCTATGTGGTGGCGGACTGGGTGTCAGGCGAAAGCGCGTTCCATACCATAGATATCAAAAATCAGGACTATCTGCTGGCTATGGAACGGTCCAATCTGCTGAGATTTTATCTGGATAACTATATGACCGGCTATACGGCGGATGCCCGGGTGATCGCCTTCAGCACCCAGAAGGAGGAAAGCCAGTTTTTAAAGCACGCCTCCGAGGAGAGCTACGGCATGACCATGCTGACATCCTCTGTGGATGTGAACGCGTCCAGAGACCGTTCGCTGTACCGCTCGGTGCTGATGAAGATGCCGAACGTAATCAGCGGCAGCTATGACTCCGCAGGCAATTCCATGAGCGGGATGGAGCCGCTTACGCTGGAATACCGGCTCGGCACGGATATCGACGTGGAGAGCCTGACCTTTGAATCGGTGAACGAGATTTTCCTGGAGGCGGACGGCAACAGCTTTACGGAGGCATTCACGGGCAGTATTTATTTTTATAATTACGGAACGGGCAATTATGATCTGATGGAGCTGGAGGGACAGACTCTGGACGTGGGGCAGCTTCGTCCGTATCTGTCGCCGGAAAATACGCTGACGGTGCGGTACGTTTATGACGGCACCAGTATCTACAATGCCATTCAGCTTCCGATGCCGATGGTTGCAGGGAGGGAACGATAATGTTGAAAATCCGCAATCTGCAGAAAACATATGGAAGTTACAGAGCCTTGAGCGGCCTGGACATGGATATTGCCAGGGGCGCCCTTTACGGCTTTGTGGGGCCCAACGGCGCCGGAAAGACCACGACCATCAAGATACTGGCGGGTCTTTTGAAGGCGGACGCGGGAACCGTGGAGATCGATGGGGTCAACGCGGCGGAGGATCCCCGCAGCCTGAAGGACAAGATCGGCTATCTGCCGGATAATTTCGGCGTGTATGACAATCTGAAGGTCTCTGAGTATATGGCGTTTTTTTCATCCTGCTATGGCCTGGAGGGGCTTAGGGCCCGCAGGCGGTCGGAGATGCTTCTGGAGCAGGTGGGACTGGGAGAGAAGACGGATTTCTTTGTGGAAAGCCTTTCACGGGGGATGAAGCAGCGGCTCTGTCTGGCCAGGGCGCTGATCCACGACCCGCCGTTTCTCATCATGGATGAGCCGACCAGCGGTCTGGATCCGAGAACCAGGCTGGAGTTTAAGGAGATGGTAAGGGAGCTGTGCGATCAGGGAAAGACCGTTCTGATCAGCTCGCACATTCTGTCGGAGCTTTCAGAGCTGTGCAGCGATATCGGGATTATTGACGGCGGGAAAATGCTTCTTACAGGAAGCATGGATGAGATTGTGGAGCGGGTTCACACCTCAAAGCCGGTGATCATCACTGTGGAGGATCATCTGCCGGAGGCCCTGTCCGTATTAAAGGAGCACCCGATGGTGCGGACCATCACCGTGAAGGATTCGGAAATTATGGTGGGCTTTACGGGCGGCGCGAGGCAGGAGGGAGAGCTTTTGCGGCAGCTGGTGGAGGCGGGAGTCCTGGTGCGCGGGTTCGTGCGGGAGCCGGGAAGTCTGGAGGCTATCTTCATGCAGCTTACCAGCCGCCAGGAGGAAAGGATGGTGTTGTCCTATGAAGACGAATCCGGTCTATAAACGGGAAATGACGGTCAGCGCCAGAAGCTTCCGGCTGGCGCTGGTTTTGCTGGCGTTTAACGGCGTGCTGGCGCTGGTCGCCCTGCTTAATATGTATTCCACCCTGGCGCAGGTGCATCTGACGGCGGAGATCCAGTATACGAGCTTTCTGGATCTGTATCTGTTTGTGGCGGTGCTGGAGTTCGCCATGCTGGTGTGCATTATGCCGGCGGTGACGGCAGGCAGCATCAGCGGCGAGCGGGAGCGGCAGACGCTGGAGCTGATGCTGACCACCAGGATGAGGCCGTGGGAGATTGTGACCGGCAAGCTGATGGCCGCTGTCAGCACCATGTTTCTGCTGATTATTTCCAGCTTTCCGATTCTGGCGCTAGTGTTCGTGTACGGCGGAGTGACTTTCAGGGATGTGGGAATTCTGATGCTCTCCTATGCGGCCGCGGCGCTGTTTATGGGAAGCCTGGGGCTTTTCTGCTCCTCTGTCTTTTCCAGAACAACGCTGGCTACGGTGGCCTCCTACGGGATTATGGCGGCGGTGGTGGCGGGAACCTTTGTGGTTAATCAGTTTGCCTATTATGTAAGCGGCATGTATGCGGGAAGCTATCTGGCGTCTGCGGGCCAGGCGCCTGTTCAGGCCAGCTCCGGCGGTTTTCTGTATCTGCTCCTGATCAATCCTGTGTCTACGTTCCTTTTGTCGGTCAGCAGGCTGACCGGAAGACAGCAGGTGGTCGCGGATGTGGCAGGCTGGTTTGGAGAGCATGGGAACGGCCTGATTCTTTCCAGATGGGTTGGAATCAGCATAGGCCTTCAGCTGATTCTGGCGGCGGCGCTGGCCGCGGCGGCGGTGAAGATGGTGGAAAGAACCGCAACAAAATGATGTCAAGCATTTTTGAAAATGTCCCAAAAAATCTTTAACATTAGCCCCGATT
>JAUNGW010000092.1 GCA_030524245.1 Eubacteriales bacterium | reverse complement strand
CGGTTTTTGTATATCTGATGACCCGGAGTCTGATGAAAACAGCCAGTCAGAAAAAAGAGATTGCTTATCTGCGGCGAATCAATGAGGATACGGAGCTTTTGCGGAAAAAGGACGAGGAGCTGTCGCATTTCCAGCGGATTCAGTCCATAGGGCAGATGAGCAGTCATATTGCTCATGAGTTCAATAATTACCTGACGCCGGTGATGCTTTATGGAGGGATGCTTCAGGAGGATGCGTCCATCAGCGGGGACAATAAGCAGCTGGTTGAGGGGATTTTAAATGCGGCGGCCCAGGCAGCGGATTTGTCCAGAAGGCTTCTGGACTTCAGCAGACAGGATGCCGGCGGCTCGTATCAGATTTTGGATCTGTCAGAGGAGGTGCAGTCTGCCGTGGAAATGATTCGTCCGCTGACACCGGAGCATATCCGGCTCTGTGTGGAAATCACCGGAGGGCGGCTGCCTGTGCGGTGCCGCCGCGGTATGGCACAGCAGATACTTATGAATTTAAGCAGCAATGCATATCATGCCATGGGAAAGTCCGGCGGCGTCCTCACCCTGCGGCTGGAGCGTGAGGAAGCCGGAGACGGCGGGGAAGAAGCCTGTCTTTTGGCGGCAGATACCGGCTGTGGAATCCAGGTGGAAAATCTTGAGAAAATCTTTGATCCTTACTATACCACAAAGCGCAGCGGCCAGGGAACGGGGCTGGGGTTATCGGTGATTCAGACACTGATGCGTTCTGTGGGCGGAAGAATTCTCGTGGAAAGCGAGCCTGGAAAGGGGACGGCATTTAAACTGTATTTTCCACTGGCAGAGAATGCAGACAGGAGAAGCTGCCGGAAAACGGAACATAAGAAAGAGCAGGCTGTCCTTATGGTGGTGGATGATGACAAAAATGTTCTGAAGGGGCTTCGCCGGTATCTGAAAAAAAGAGATTATCATGCGGAATGCTTTGAAACCGCAGCAGAGGCGCTGACATGGCTGGAAAGCACAGATCGTCAGGTGGCATGGCTGCTGACGGATTATGACATGCCTTTCATGAACGGTCTGGAGCTGGCCGGCCGGGTCCGCATGCTCCGTCCGGACATCCGTATTATCCTTATGAGCGGAGGACGGGACGACAGTTTTGCCGGCGCGGAGGAAAATGGCAGTATTGACGCCTTTATCTTAAAATCCGATCTTGCAAAACACCTGAGTTCTGTTTTATGATAGATCCTGGAGGTTGATGATTATGATACAGGAAAAAACAGGGCTGGTACTGGAAGGCGGCGGTATGCGGGGGATTTATACGGCCGGCGTGCTGGATGTGATGATGGAGCACGGACTTGCCTTCGATGGAGTGATTGGCGTTTCGGCGGGTGCGATTCACGGCTGTTCCTTTGTGTCAGGGCAGCACGGACGCAGCATCCGCTATTACAAAAAGTATTGCAATGACAGGCGGTTTATGAGCTTTCGGAATCTTTTGCTGACGGGAGATATTGCGGGGGAGCAGTTCTGCTACCATGATCTGCCGGATAAGCTGGATCCTTATGATTATAAGGCGTTTGATGAATCCGGCGTGGAGTTTTATGCCGGCTGCAGCAATGTGGAGACGGGAATGGCGGAGTATCTGCGGGTTACGGATATGAAGAAGCAGATCGATGTGATCCGGGCGTCCGCATCCCTGCCCTACGTGTCCAGGAGTGTGGAGACAGAGGGCTTAAAGCTGCTGGACGGCGGCTGCTGTGACAGCATTCCGGTGATGGCGTTTAGAAAGATGGGATTTTTAAAGACAGTGGCGGTGCTGACAAGACACAAGGGCTATGTAAAGGCGCCGGAGCAGACGGCGATGGCCAGGATTTTCTATCATAAATATCCGAATTTTGTGAAAGCGCTGGAAAACCGTCATAATGCATATAATGAAACCATCCGGCAGATCGGCGGGCTGGAAGCGGCTGGAGAGATTTTTGTGATCCGGCCAAGCAGACCCCTTGCCATCGGCAGGACGGAGCATGATCCGGCCAAGCTGCAGCAGGTTTATGACATCGGGCGCAGAGATGCCCTCTGCAGGCTGCGGGATCTGGAGACATGGCTTAAAAAACAAAATCAGCCTGTCCATTGATGTCGTCATTACTTCTGGTTCTGCTTCATGCGCAGAATGATGTCGTGAAGCAGCGCCAGAGTTTCTGAATCGAGCTCCTTTAAGTCCTTGTGAATCTGAGCGATCAGCTGGATGTCCTCTGTCTTCGCGGAGCTGAAAAACTCCTCCGGCGTGATTTCAAAATAATCGCAAATATCAAAAAGCCCCTGCATGGACGGATATGCCTTGCCGGAAACAATTTTATTGATATAGCTTTTGCTGCGTCCGAGCTTGGCGCTCAGTTCATATTCTGACATTTTGTGGATTTCCAGCAGGGTGTTAATCCGGTTGGATACATGCTTATTCATAAAATCCTCTTTTCTTCTTTTGCTTACATTTAGTATAAAAGAAACAAAAGAGCGATGCGGATGATTATAATCTATTTATTTCTATATTATTCCATATATAAAGAATTAAATTCCACTCATTCTGAAAAACATAGAAAACAATGCGCGGTATGTAAAAAAGAGAAAACATATAGTAAAAAACTATGAGTAATATTATGATTATAGTATTTGACTTATAATCGTAAATCGTGCATACTAAAGCTATAAAAAGTGATAAAAATTCCTGATAAACATGGAGGAGGAAAGTCGAAATGGTAAAACTGTATGAGGGCGGAGCTTATTTGGTAAACGGAAGCGAGCTGGTGCCGGAGGCGGAAGCGGCCAGGGTAAAGGCGCTGACTGGAAAGGAAGCTGACAAAGAGGCGGCAAGGAAGGGAACGATTGCCTATTCCATCATGGAAGCCCACAACACCAACGAGAATATGGACAAGCTGAAGATTAAATTTGATGCCATGACCTCTCATGACATTACGTTCGTAGGGATTATTCAGACGGCGAAGGCGTCCGGCATGGAGAAGTTCCCGCTTCCCTACGTGCTGACCAACTGCCACAACTCTTTGTGCGCGGTAGGAGGAACCATCAACGAGGACGATCATGTGTTTGGCCTGTCTGCATGTAAAAAGTACGGCGGAATTTTCGTTCCCCCGCACATTGCCGTTATCCATCAGTATATGCGTGAAATGATGGCCGGCTGCGGAAAGATGATTCTCGGCTCTGACAGCCATACCCGCTACGGCGCACTGGGAACCATGGCAATCGGCGAGGGCGGCGGAGAGCTGGTAAAGCAGCTGCTGTGCGATACATATGATATCAGTTATCCAGGCGTAATTGCCATTTACCTGGAGGGCAGCCCGAACCCCGGCGTGGGACCGCAGGATATTGCGCTGGCGATTATCGGAGCCGTGTACAAGAATGGATATGTGAAGAATAAAGTGATGGAGTTTGTAGGACCGGGCGTTTCCTCCATGACCACGGATTTCAGAAACGGCGTGGATGTTATGACCACTGAGACCACCTGCTTATCCTCCATCTGGAGAACGGACGAGGACACGAAGGCATTTCTGGCCATGCATGGCCGCGGCGGGGAATATAAGGAATTAAATCCGGCGGAGGTTGCCTATTATGACGGCGTTGTGTATGTAGATTTAAGCACAGTAAAGCCGATGATCGCCATGCCGTTCCATCCCAGCAACACCTACGAGATTGAGGAGTTAAACGCGAATCTCGGCGATATTTTAAGAAGCATTGAGGTGGAGGCTGAGAAGTTCACCGGAGACGCAAAGCTGAACTTTAAGCTGACAGACAAGATTGAGAACGGAAGACTCCGCGCAACCCAGGGAATTATCGCAGGCTGCGCAGGCGGAAACTACACAAACGTAATGGAGGCGGCTCATATTCTTCAGGGCAGGAGCTGCGGAGATGACGAGTTTGCACTGTCTGTATATCCGTCCTCTCAGCCGGTATACATTGATCTGGTGAGAAAGGGCGCCGTTGCGGATCTGATGAGCGCCGGCGCAGTGCTCAAGACTGCGTTCTGCGGACCGTGCTTCGGAGCGGGAGACACGCCGGCAAACAATGGCTTCTCCATCCGCCATACTACCAGAAACTTCCCGAACCGCGAGGGCTCCAAGCCCGGCGTTGGCCAGATGGCGGCAGTGGCTCTGATGGATGCGCGTTCTATCGCGGCGACGGCTGCAAACGGCGGTCTGCTGACCCCGGCTACCGATGTGGTGGATGATTACAAGGTGCCGGAGTACCATTTCGACGATACAGTATATAAGGCAAGAATTTACCAGGGCTATGGCAGGGCAGAGGAGAAGGAGGAGCTTATTTACGGCCCGAATATTAAGGACTGGCCGGAGATGAGCCCGCTGACTGACAACATCCTGCTGAAGGTCTGCTCCAAAATCCTGGATCCGGTTACAACCACCGATGAGCTGATTCCCTCGGGAGAGACATCCTCCTATCGTTCCAATCCGCTGGGGCTGGCTGAGTTTACCTTGTCCCGCCGTGATCCGGAATACGTGGGAAGAAGCAAGGCTGTGGACAGAATTGAGAAGGCGAGAAGCGCCGGTACGGCGCCTGTGGAGGCAGAGCCGGAGTTAAAGGCTGTATTTGACAAGATCCGCACCATTTCCGGTCAGGAGAACGTGAAGGATTCCGAGACTGAGATTGGAAGCATGGTATATGCTGTCCGCCCCGGCGATGGCTCTGCCCGTGAACAGGCGGCAAGCTGCCAGAGAGTAATCGGCGGTCTGGCCAATATCTGTCAGGAGTACGCTACCAAGCGCTACCGCTCCAACGTCATGAACTGGGGTATGATTCCGTTCCAGATGAAGGACGAGCCGGATGCTTTTGAGGTGGGAAGCTACATCTACGTTCCGGACGTTAAGAAAGCTCTGGACGGCGACATGAAGGACATTAAGGCTTATGTGATCGGCGATCAGGTGAAGGAGATCAGCCTTTACATCGCGGACATGACTCCCATAGAGAAGGAAATTGTCAAAGCCGGAAGTCTGATTAACTACAATAGAAACAGATAAGGATTCCCCCAAACTGACTTATCTGCTTCCTATATATTTCACATATCATAAAACAAAAGGGCTGCGGGCCGGGCGGAAAATGTCCGGCCCGCTGTCTTTTTGTGCGATGCGCCCTGCAAGCGGCTGCCGTGCAAGCACGGCAGCCATTTGCAGGGCAACGGACAGCGAACAGCTTTGCTGTGAGCTGTCCGCAGTATCGCGGCGGATAGGGGAAGAAAATCTTTCCCTATCCGATACATTATTTGTTCCGTAAAACGGGAAGAAATACAGTGGCTTGCATTTCCTTCTGTTTTTTTGTATACTATCCTCAACGGAAAAGAGGAGGCATGAATTCGTGGCAGCAACAAAGAAAAACAACTCGAAGGCAGGAAAGAAGCCGGCGGCGAAGCGCGGACCGGGCAGGCCCAGAAAGAATCAGGCGCCTGTACAGGAGGAGCCGGCCAGCTTTATCCGGGCGGAGGTCCTGATCCTTTTATCCTTTTCGGCAGCGGTTCTGCTGTTTTTAAGCAACTTTCACCTGTGCGGCGTTGCAGGTGATTTTTTACGGGGCGTCCAGCTGGGCATTTTCGGCATGGCTGGTTTTATCGCGCCCCTTGTTCTGTTTGTGGGAACCTGCTTTGCCATGTCAAACAGGGGCAACAGGACGGCATCGCGCAAGCTGATCGCGTCGGTGGCGCTCTTTTTGATCCTGTGCAGCTTCGCACAGCTTTTGTTCGGCCAGGAGCCGGCGGAGGGAAAGAGCGTTCTGGCGTATTATTCTCTGTCGGCGAAAAGCGGATTTGGCGGCGGTCTTGTGGGCGGCCTGATCTGTGCGGGACTTAAGAGACTGCTTGGAACCATCGGAGCGTTTCTTGTTCTGGCTGTCCTTTTTATTATCAGCGTGGTGGTGATTACGGAGCGTTCCTTCGTGGGAGCGGTGAAAAAGCGCGGCGATGCGGCGTATCAGTATGCCAGGGAGGATATGGACAGAAGGCGGGAGCTTCACGCGGAGCGCCAGGAGGAACGGCGCAGGCTGCGGGAGGAGCGTGTCCGCGGTGTAAACCTGGGCTCTACGGATTTGTCTGTCCGCGATATGGACGAGGAGCCGTATGACGAGGAGTACGAGGACGAATATTACGGGGATGAGTACGGCGAGGACGAAGCGCCTGATACCGGCGGCAGTGATGAAGGCCTGGATTATGAAGAGCCGTCCGCCGCGTCAGCGTCTGCGGGACGCGGCCGGGAACGGGCATCTGCGCCGTCCGCGTCTCCGGCTGATGTGTTTACGGGAAATATTTCTCTTCCGCCGGAATTTGCGGCGGAGGATGATGAGGATACCGTTCCGTTCGATGCGGATACAGAGGTGATGCAGCCCTATGGCGGCCCGGAGGAGACAGCCCAGAGCCTGGTGGCCCAGGGCATCAGCCGTCTGGACGATGCGGACCGGGTGTTTGGAAATACTGCGGAGGAGCGGACCGCTCAGAACCAGACTGCGGAAAATCCGGCCGCAGAGGATATGGCGGCAGGGACTCCGGCTCCGGACGGCGCACGGCAGCCTTCCTCCGGCCTTCAGATTACCTGTGAGTCTGATGGAGAGACCAATTATGATCCCTCGGCTCCGGAGGAGCCTATCGATCCGGCGGCCACGGTGAAGACTGTGACGGGAGAGGATTTCGCGATCCCGGAGGAAGCCAAGCGCGTGGTGACAGCCGGAGGCAAGGTGATCGAGACAGACACGGAGGCTCTTCAGAAGAAGCTGGAGTCAAAGCGCCAGGCGGAAAAGCTGGCGGCTGTCCAGGCGGAGAACACAGAGGCGGCTGTCCAGCAGCAGATAAAGGAAAAAGAGGAGGCACCGAAGAAGGAATATGTATTTCCGCCGGTCAGCCTGTTAAAGCGCGGCAGCCGGATTGTGGGCAGCCACTCGGAAAAGGAATACAAGGAGACGGCGATCAAGCTGCAGCAGACGCTGCGGAATTTCGGCGTAGGAGTGACCGTGACGAACATAAGCTGCGGACCGTCTGTCACCCGTTATGAGCTCCATCCGGAGCAGGGGGTGAAGGTCAGCAAGATTGTGGGACTGGCCGATGACATCAAGCTCAGCCTTGCGGCGGAGGATATCCGCATCGAGGCGCCGATCCCCGGCAAGTCCGCCGTGGGCATTGAGGTGCCCAACAAGGAGAACAATACGGTTTATCTGCGAGATCTTCTGGAGTCCGACAATTTCAAAAACCACCCGTCCCGGCTGGCCTTTGCCGTAGGCAAGGATATCGGCGGACAGGTTGTGGTGACGGACATCGCCAAGATGCCGCATCTGCTGATTGCGGGCGCGACAGGCTCCGGCAAGTCCGTCTGCATCAATACGCTGATCATGAGCATCATCTACAAGTCGAAGCCGGAGGATGTGAAGCTGATCATGGTGGATCCGAAGGTGGTGGAGCTGAGCGTGTACAACGGCATCCCGCATCTGCTGATTCCGGTGGTGACAGATCCGAAGAAGGCGTCCGGTGCCCTGAACTGGGCTGTGGCGGAGATGACGGACCGGTACAAAAAGTTTGCCGAGTATAATGTCCGCGACTTAAAGGGCTACAATGCAAAGATTGAGAATATAAAGGATATTGACGATGATAAGAAGCCGTCCAGGCTTCCCCAGATCGTTATTATCGTGGATGAGCTGGCGGACCTGATGATGGTGTCGCCCGGCGAGGTGGAGGACTCCATCTGCCGTCTGGCCCAGCTGGCCCGTGCGGCGGGCATTCATCTGGTGATCGCCACCCAGAGGCCTTCCGTCAATGTAATTACCGGCCTGATTAAGGCCAATGTGCCGTCAAGAATCGCTTTTTCTGTGTCCTCGGGAGTGGATTCCAGGACCATCATCGATATGAACGGAGCGGAGAAGCTTCTGGGCAAGGGCGATATGCTGTTCTACCCGGCGGGCTTCCCCAAGCCCCAGCGTGTCCAGGGCGCCTTTGTCTCTGACCAGGAGGTTCAGCAGGTGGTTGATTTCCTGACGGAGCAGGGCATGACGTCTCAGTACAGCGCCGAGGTGGAGAGCCAGATGAATGCTTCTCCGGCTGCGGCAGGCGCTGCCGGCGGCGGAAAGAGCGGACGGGACGAGTATTTTGAGCAGGCGGGAATGTTCATTATCGAGAAGGAGAAGGCTTCCATCGGTATGCTGCAGCGGATGTTTAAAATCGGGTTCAACCGCGCGGCCAGGATCATGGATCAGCTGGCTGAAGCAGGAGTTGTGGGAGAAGAGGAGGGCACAAAGCCGAGAAAGGTTTTGATGACCCAGGAGGAATTCCGGGATTTTCTGGATCAGGAGAATTAACACAAATGTATAAGAATATCACAAAGGAGGGTTCTGCAGTATGAAAACAGATATTGAGATTGCTCAGGAGGCCAGCATGCTTCCGATCTGCCAGGTGGCGGAGGCTTACGGAATCGGCGGGGACGATCTGGAGCTGTACGGAAAATACAAGGCGAAGCTGACGGATGAGCTTTGGAATCAGGTAAAGGACAAAAAGGACGGAAAGCTTGTGCTGGTGACAGCCATCAATCCGACCCCGGCCGGCGAAGGGAAAACCACCACCAGCATCGGACTGGCGGACGCGCTGACTCTGGAGGGGAAGAAGACCCTGCTGGCTCTTCGTGAGCCGTCCCTGGGGCCGTGCTTTGGAATCAAGGGCGGAGCGGCCGGAGGCGGATACGCCCAGGTTGTGCCCATGGAGGATTTAAACCTGCATTTTACGGGGGATTTTCACGCGATTACATCTGCGAACAATCTGCTGGCCGCCCTTCTGGACAATCATATCCAGCAGGGAAATGAGCTTCAGATCGATACGCGGCAGATTCTCTGGAAACGCTGTCTGGACATGAACGACCGGGCGCTGCGCAATATCGTTGTGGGCCTTGGCGCCAAGGCGGACGGCGTGGTGAGAGAGGATCATTTTGTGATCACCGTTGCTTCGGAGATCATGGCGATTCTCTGCCTGGCCGACAATATGGAGGATTTAAAGGAACGTCTGGGGCGGATTATTGTGGCATACAATTACGCGGGGGAACCGGTGACGGCGGCTCAGCTTCAGGCGGTGGGAGCCATGGCGGCGCTGTTAAAGGACGCCATTAAGCCGAACCTGATTCAGACTCTGGAGCACACAGGCGCTCTGGTCCACGGCGGGCCCTTCGCCAATATTGCCCATGGCTGCAACAGTGTAAGAGCCACAAAGACAGCCTTGAAGCTGGCGGATATTGTGGTTACGGAGGCCGGCTTCGGCGCTGATCTGGGCGCGGAAAAGTTCCTGGATATCAAGTGCCGGATGGCAGGCTTAAAGCCTGACGCGGTTGTTCTGGTGGCTACGGTGCGCGCGTTAAAATACAACGGAGGCGTTCCGAAGGCAGAGCTTGGAGCGGAAAATCTGGACGCACTCAGGAAGGGAATTGCAAACCTGGAAAAGCATATTGAGAATATTCAGAAATACGGAGTGCCGGTGGTGGTGACCTTAAATTCCTTCACCAGCGATACGGAGGCGGAGTATGCCTTTATCCGGGATTTCTGCGAGAGCCGCGGCTGCGAGTTTGCGCTGTCTGAGGTCTGGGCGGAAGGCGGTGAAGGCGGACGGGCGCTGGCCAGGAAGGTGCTTGACACGCTGGAGAACAGGGAGAGCCATTATCATCCGATCTATGAGGATGATTTAAGCCTGAAGGACAAGGTGCTTACCGTGGCGAAGGAGATTTACGGCGCGGACGGCGTTTCCTATACGCCGGCAGCGGCAAGAGCCATGGCCCGGATCGAGGAGATGGGCTTTGGCAGGCTGCCTGTCTGCATGGCAAAGACACAGTATTCCCTGTCTGACGACCAGAACCGGCTGGGACGTCCCACCGGCTTTACGATCAATGTAAGAGATGTTTATGTGTCTGCGGGAGCAGGCTTTGTGGTGGTGCTTACCGGCGCCATCATGACCATGCCGGGACTGCCGAAGAAACCGGCGGCAAACGGCATTGACGTGGACAAAGACGGAAAAATCACAGGCCTGTTTTAAGCAGGCCTTCCCGGCATCGGGGAAGAAAAGGAAAAGAGGAGCAGAGCATGAAGATTTGTGACTGGCTGAAGGGCGTTCCCTTTACGCTGCAGCAGGGGAGCCTGGATACGGAGGTTTCAGAGGTGGTGTTCGACTCGCGCCGTGCGGCGCCGGGGGCGGTATTTGTCTGTATGAAGGGAACGAGAACGGATTCCCATGATTTTATTCCCCAGGTGGT
>JAUNGW010000091.1:4003-10343 GCA_030524245.1 Eubacteriales bacterium | reverse complement strand
TTGGCTTCTTCTTGGGGGATCTGCTGGTAGGCATCGCCTGCGGCAGCCCCGCCGCACCCGGTCAGCAGGAAAAGGGCGAGCAGGAAAGGAATGATTCGTTTCATTTGAGCTCCTCCAAAAGTCCAGCGGCAAAGGCCTTGTGGCCCTGCTCTGTGAAGTGTACGCCGTCATAGGCCAGGGGGATGTCCCATTTCCCTGCGTCGGCAAAGCGGATGCTCAGCCGCTCCGCCAGTGCCTGGCAGAGCCAGGCAAAGATGCGGGAGTCCTCAATGAGCTGTGGGCTGGGCACCCATTCGCCCACAGCCATTGGAGGCGGTGCAATCAGCAGGATTTTGCTTCGATCCAAAGAGATATCGGCAAGAAACCGCTCCAGCCGCTCGGCGGCCTGCTCCTGGCTTCGGCCCTGGAGCAGATCGTTGGTACCCAGCATGACAATCAGTATATCCGTGTCAACGGGGAAGGCCGGGGCTGCGACGGGGATCTCTCGGCCGTTCTGTCCCATGTTGGAGATCGTCCATCCGGTCTCCGCAGCCAGAATGTCCACCCACCGGCAGTCCGCGTCATAGCGTCCACCGAAATAGCCCCGGGGGTCATAGCCGTAGGTGTTAGAGTCGCCGAAGCAGATGATTTTCATGCTATGCATTTCCTTTCTCTGTATGTTCGCATTCTCCAAAGTAGAGAAAGAAGCTTTCGCCTAATCTTTCCGCCCCTTCGATTGCTTTAGCCTTATTAGAATCTCCTCATCCGCCGGACAGAACGCAAATTGATTAATCTCATCCACCGTGATCCAACGGATGTCATTATGCTCCAATTTCTGGGGGACACCCTCACGGATGGTCGCATGAAACAGCGTCAGATGAACCGTAAGATCCGGGTATTCGTGAACCACATCCATGAACACCTCACCCACATCCAGAGTGATAGCCAGCTCCTCCTGACATTCGCGAACGAGTGCTTGCTCTTTTGTTTCTCCGGGCTCTACCTTGCCTCCAACAAACTCCCACAGCAGCCCTCTGGATTTGTGTGCCGGGCGCTGGCAAATCATAAACTTGTCCTGATCCCAAATCAGGGCTGCTACTACTTCCGTCATTTATCCCACCACCAATTTATTTGTCTTCTTCAAAAACTTTGCCGGAATTGGTCGTTCCAGCTTCCAGGTAATATTCATGGGCCGACTGCCCTCATGCTTCACATAGTTCGCCGTCCCCAGAAAGGTATAGGCGGCCGCACCGCCGGTAATCCGATCCGCCTTAAACTCCCGGACGAACAACAGTACTTTGCTACCGCGCTCCCGGTGGTAAATGTACCTCTGCCCGGTGGGAGAGTCCGCCGCTGTGGTGCTCTGGCTCTGCCAGTGGAACAGGGTCTCGTTGATGGAGTAATCGTGATACATAGTGGTGGGCGAATAGTCCTTATCCGCCTTATTCAACGTCACAAAGAACACATCCAGCTGCTTTTCCGGCAGCCACTTCACACCCTCACGCACTGTGGCCGGTTTCAAGAAATCCAGCGCCACCAGCAGTTGGTCCCGGGTATAGGTGCAATGGAGATCCAGCGGGCAGTCAAAGCCCAGATTCACTCGCTCGTCAATGAAGTCAATTTGCTCATACCGATAGCGGAGCAGCTCCAAAAGCTCACCCAGCAACACGGGACTATCCGAGAGGGCATATAAATTATCCAGCACCTCATCAGATTCCCAGCTCTCCGCTGCCTTGCCCCATACGGTCACATAAAACATCTGGAGCATCCGCTGCTCCAACTCTCCCAGCGCCGCAAAATCCACATCGTCCAGGCGGGGCAGCAGTTCCAGCATAAAGCGTATCCACCGCCGGGAGTCCACAACGGCCAGCCGACCAAATGCTTTTGTGAGTATATCCTCCAGCGGTTCGTTAAAGTCCGCGATTGCATCCGCCCGGGCGCAGATGCGAGAGAAGGAAGAAAACTTGTAAATTGCCCTGGGGTCCAGGTGGTAATAGTCCAGGAAGTTTGCAAGGGTCAGCTCCAGGCCGCTGTCCTCCGCAAAGCTGGCCACCCGGGACACAAACCCGGCGGTATTGCCGTAGGAGGCGCGGATGTTATCCAGAATGTACTTGGCGGCCTTCTTCTCCAGCTGTATGTAGCAGCCCTTGGGTGCGGAAACAAGCCCGTCCTTGATTTCCCGGGTCACGCTGCGAGTGGTGTTGCTCAGCAGGGCGGCAAACTTGTCCTCAAAGTTGTACCGCTTGTTGGCCTGGCCGATAAAGTCCAGCACGGTCAGGCATTCCTTACCTTCTGCCAGCCGCAGGCCACGACCCAGCTGCTGGAGGAAGATGGTCAGGGACTCGGTGGGTCGCAGGAACAGCACGGTATTGACCTCCGGGATGTCCACGCCCTCGTTGTAGATGTCCACCACGAAGATGAATCGGGCCTCACCACTTACCAATCTTCCTTTGGCGGTTTTTCTCTCTTCGTCGGAGGATTTTCCGGTCAGGAAAATGGAGGGGATTCCGTGGCCGTTGAAATAGCGGCACATGAACTCCGCGTGCTCGATGGACACGCAGAAGCCCAGACCCTTGACCTCGTCGATGTCGGTCACATACTTGAGGAGGGAGGACACCACCAGGTCGGCGCGGCGGTTGGCCACGGCGCCGCTGAAGGTGTAGAGATTGGAGAGCTCCCCCTTGTCGTAACCGCCAGCGGTCCATTTCAGGGTGTTCAAATCCACCGTGTCGGTGACACCGAAATACTGGAAGGGGCACAGCAGCTTGCGGTCGATGGCTTCCGGCAGGCGGATTTCCGCGGCAATCCGGTTGTTGAAGTAGGGCAGTACGCTCTTACCGTCCATGCGCTCCGGGGTAGCGGTGAGGCCCAGCAGAATTTTAGGGCGATAGTAGTCCAGTAGCTTCTGGTAGGTGGGCGCCGCCGCGTGGTGGAACTCGTCCACAACGATGTAGTCGTAAAAATCCTGGGCGGTCTTGGCGGTGAAGTCCTGGGCGTTGAGGGTCTGGATAGAGAGAAAGAGATGGTCGATGGACTCCGGCTTATAGCCACCCACGAACAGCTCCCCGAAGTTGGCGTCTTTCAAAACTGCTCGAAAGGTATACAGGCTCTGGCGCAGAATCTCCTCCCGGTGTGCCACAAAGAGCAGCCTGCAAGGCTTTCCGGGATGCTGTTTACAAAACCGCTTGTAGTCCAGGGCAGAGATCACCGTCTTGCCGGTGCCGGTGGCGGCCACCACCAGATTGCGGGTATAGCCCCGGACGGCGCGCTCGGCCTCCAGCTTGTCCAGAATCTCCTGCTGATAGGAATAGGGCGCGATATCCATGGTATACACTTCAGCGTTGTTGGCGTCGAAGTATTTTTCTGCCTTCAGCGCCCGGGCCAGTCGCTCCTTCTGATCTTCGGAGTAGTACTCAAACTCGCTGGAATTCCAGTAACTCTCGAAAGTGGCGGCGATCTTGTCAATAGTCTCCGGCAGATCCCTGCGGGTGACTTTCACATTCCACTCTAAGCCACTGGAGATGGCGGCGTTGGACAGGTTGGAGGAACCTACATAGGCGGTGGTAAAGCCAGTGTTCCGGTAAAAAACATAGGTCTTGGCATGGAGCCGGGTGCGCTTGGTGTCGTAGCTAACCTTGATTTGGGCATTGGGCAGCTTGCGTAGCTCCTCAATGGCCTTCACATCGGTGGCTCCCATATAGGAGGTGGTGATGATCCGCAGCTCCCCTCCGTTTTGGGTGAACTCCCGCAGCTCGTCCATCAGAAGCCGCAGGCCGCTCCACTTGATGAAGGATACCAACATATCAATGCGGTCGGCGGAGACAATTTCTTTTTTCAGCTCCGTGTACATCTGAGGCTCATGGATGGCCCCGGTGAACAGGCTGCTCTGGGCGACGGAGGTCTCCGGCCGGCTCAGGTCAGCAGCCGTTTTGCCCACCGCCAACCGGGGATCTTGCTCCCGTAAAAGCGCAAGAAGCTGCTCTGCCCGCTGGTCGACGCTCAGCGCGGCAAAGTCAGCTTCCTGGGTTGTGTTCTGAATGAGGGCTACGATCTGGTTGGCAAGGCCGATCTGAGTATAGATGTCCCCGCCGTTATCCAGTACATCCTCCAGGCCCTTTTGCACCACATCCGCCAGGTACTGCGCCAGCACTTTAGATGCCTCTGCCTTGTCAATGGGCGCAACTGATTTGCGGGCATCAGGAATCTCCGAAAGCTCGCGATTCAGGGCAGTATTGATGACTTGTTCGTAAAGGCCGGGAGACAGCATATCATTCACTCTTCCTGCATTCTTTTGCGGATATATATTGTATTTAGTATAACTGAAATCCCGAAATTCGACAAGGACTTATTGGCAAATATCAACAAAGCTATCCAGCTTTAAGATACTCTGTTTACTTTTCGACTCATACACAGCCCCCTCCACACCAGCAATTACTTCCGTCTATACTTCGTTTTCCTGCCGTTTCCGTCCTGATAAATGAGGCCCTCGGCGACCATGCGTTTCAGAATCCGGTTGGCTGTGGCCTGGCTTACCTCCAGCAGCCGATCCACATCACTGCGCACGATATGGCCATGGGAACCAATGAAATCCAGAATCCGCTTCTCGTCGCCTTTGATCGTGCCAACCAATGTCTCTGCATGATTTGCGCCGGCATTTCTATTGGGCAGCGTAATTTTGAATGCGTTGCTTGATACTTCGATTTTGGGCTTTAATTCCGTCGCCGTGTAGGCGTTCATGATTTTAGGCACACCGGTGCCGTATGCCTCAATTAGCTGCAGACGATAAAATATGGCCGCCAGCTTGGGGTTTCGGCAAACCGAGAGTCCCAGCATAATGTCGTCCAGTGCAATGCCGGAGGGCAGTCCCCCCACAGAGACAAATTCAATTCTGTCTGCATATACACTGACCAGGGTGCTTGCACGGAAGGAATAGTCTCTGTGGACCAGCGAGTTCAACAGCGCTTCCCGCAGTGCATCTTCCGGATAATCCCGTGTGTCGATTCGGTATAGTCCATCAAACGTTGCCTTCGTTTGGTTGCGCATATCCAGATAGCTGTACAGCTCCTCCATCTGCTGAAACAGCGAACCGCCAAATTCTCTTCTGTCCTGAAAAGTTCCTTTATCTTCTCCCGAAAAGGTCGCCGCCTTAATGGTGCTGGGACACTGGTCGGACAGGAGCAGCGCCACATTGGAGTAGATACCGTCCGTGGAGATCATCCCAAGGGTCTGCATTTTTGCAGCATCAAATGGGATACGCTGCTTTTCAAATTGCTTCCTTGCCGTTTCAAAGCTAAGGTTCTGCTCCAGTGAACGCATGGATTCAAAGCTGTCCCCATCGGTTTCCTTGATCATTCTTCGGATCGCAGTATCTGTGGCCGGATCAGAAGATGTGCCGTTTCTGACGTAGACACCACTGGGTTTCAGCCCCTTGCTGCTCAGATAATAGGGCCGGTTGATCCCTTTTTGAATGGTCACAGCGATGATATCCTTGTCATTTACATGCTGGGTCTCATAGCCCACAAACATGGTCACATCGGGCTTGATGGAATCCCGAATCATATTGTTCAACTGTAACATGACTTGATCGGTGTTTTTGACTCCCACAACGCTCCCATCATTGCTGACGCCAATATACAGCGTGCCGCCTTTTGTGTTGGCAAAGGCAATGACTTCTTTGCAAATATCACCCACGACCTCTGCTTTCAGCTCAACAACTTCGCTTTCAACAAATGCCATACACAGCACCTCCTCTTCTTGGTTGTCATTATAATCATTCTTATCATTCTTGTCAAATCATATTCAAGAAAACGATTCCGTATTATCGAAGCCCAGAGTATTTCTTTGTATAGGCGTGTTAAAAATTGATGGATTCTTATGCCTCTTTCCGCTTTTGTCCCTTACCTATTTTATTGCCGGAGTAAAGGCTTGTTTGTATTCCACCAGCGCAATCAGCACAATCTTTATCTTCTTCATAGTCTGAACAAATCCAAAATCCGTTTCTTTTTCGTAATTCTTGAACTTTCTTTGTAAATAAGTGTCCGGATTCTTCCCGCACTTTGCGTAGCTGCTCCTCGTCACGAGCTGGATTTTGAAGCCGCCTTACAATTACATTGCAATCTCCTAATTCACATCCAATCCATCTTCGGTTTAGCATCTGAGCTACTGCAAAAGTAGTACCACTTCCTCCAAATGGATCAAACACAGTATCTCCTTCATTTGTTGACATGGATATTATTCTGTCGAGGAGCTTAACTGGGAGTTCGTTGTATTTTCGATTTTTACTGCTTTTATGTCTTACCGGGTAAATGTCGGACCATATATCTGAAACATTAACTCCCAAAGGATTCATTTTGGCCTTATA
>JAUNGW010000091.1:0-3993 GCA_030524245.1 Eubacteriales bacterium | reverse complement strand
GAGCCACCATAATCTTTTATTTCTCCACCACAATGTCTACAAGTTTGTAAAGGTATGCGCTGATTATGGTACGTTTTAGCCGTTACACCTTTTATGAATGAAACGAGTGCATAATGCGCAGGGTAAAGTCTATTTTGGATTGGCAAGCTAAATTTCATATCAACAGAAATCCAATCCCAAAAAGTCAACTGTTCCCCAATATAAGAAGCAATATAAGTACACCATTGGGGAATATTATAAATAAAAATTCTTCCGCCTGGTTTCAGTATTCTAATACACTGATCTAACCATTCATACGTCCAATTAATATATTTTGACATTGTCATGTTATCATCAATACCTGGATCATATGTTTTCCCCAGGTTAAATGGTGGATCAGCAAATACTAAGTCAGCGCAACAGTCGGGCATCCCCTTCATAATCTCAATACAATCGCCATTATATAGCTTTCCATTATCAGTTTCAAAAAAAGGGTTGAACTCTTTTGGTGCATTGTTGTTAGTAGATTTTTGCAAGAGTGCAGCTATATTTGAGATGTTGTTGTAATATGACTTCCGATATGCTGCTGGTATATGTCCCATTGCCAGTTCAATTTCAAGCTTGCTCATCCCCAAAAATTCTGTAACAGCATTTTTGAATGCAGGATTATCAGGGAGAAAGGATGTCTGTCGTAAACTAATAAGAGTTGCTTTGGATATTTTTCGGGCACTAAAAAATGATAGTATTTCATCGATTGTCATGTTTTTATCTTCACTCTTACTAATAATTAAATCATAAATTGAAAAGAATTGCATAGCAACCTTGTCCTCTCGTGTAACTCATCGTCTGTAGACGTATAGTCTGCTTTAATTGTACCATATAAGAGAAATCTAGTCAACAGAAGGGAGGGAACGTGCGTGCCAAATCGGAAACAAAAATCATTGCGTAAGATTATGGCCGAAAACCTTCGAGTTTTAAGATTAGCAACACATGTTTCTCAAGAAGAATTGGCGGAAATGTGCGGCCTGCATCGCACCTATATATCTGATATAGAACGTTGTAACAGAAATATTTCTATTGATAATATTGAAAAGATTGCAAAGGCCCTACATATAACTGCCTCTGATTTGCTAAAGGAAAGGGGAAATGTAGATGAAAATAGCTAAGCAATATGTTTCTGAGGCAGCAGAATATTTGATAAGGACAAATGAGCTAGCAGCCCAAGCATTTCAAGAGGTCCGCTCCTCTATACTAAATAATGTCACACCTGGCTCTAATCATTTTATTCTGAACTGTACCAGCAAAAACTGTAATGGCGTGGTTCCTGTTAAGGAAAGGTGTTATCAAATTCTAGAGGAAGAGTTTGAGTGGTATAGGGAAAAACCACTTACATATTTTCATGAGGATGCTCAAAAAGGTGGGCCTATAGATGTATATAAGGAGTTTACCACAGAACGCTCTTTTTTCAGAGCGGGATTGGAATTTGAAACAGGTAATATTTCATCCGCCCATCGTTCAATGAACAAATTATATGTAGGCATAAAAAAGGGCGAGTTAGATCTAGCTATGCTTATGATGCCTATTAAAAAGATGTCTTTTTATTTGACCGATAGAGTTTCAAATTACGAAGAATTAGAACCGTATTTTCTTTTGCTTGACAAAGTACCGTTTATTGTATTTGGATTTGATGCTGAAGAGTACAGCACAGATGCTCCACTTCTTCCAAAGGGTAAAGATGGTATGTCGCCGCGAACAATCCGAAAATGGCAATCCAGCTAATGATTAAAAGTGCGATCAAAAAGCGATCGAAATAAAAATCCGATGTAAGGATAAAATTAATCCATATCTCAAGAAAAGAATTGAGCAAGCGGTTAAAACATTCAAATTAGAATATCTATATAGCAAACATAGCGATTATGTAAGAGATATTTTAAGGACAGCATACATTTATCATGATGATTACTTTACAGGATTGGTCACACAGTATCCAGATTTATTTCACAGCAAGGAAGAGGCAACGAATTTTGTATTCTTCAACTATTTAGAAGAAAAAGACTGGGGAAAAAGAGTTTTAGCCAAGCTGACACATAATCTTGCACAGAAAATAAGCAAATGATTGGTCATGCATAGATAAGGCTATTTTTGTTTCCAGTCCCCCAATTTTTGAGCCGTGGGCGGCCGGTTAAAACGGCCCGAAATACTCAGATAGAGGTTTCAGGTTCTTATTTGCATCCGCAAGGCCAAGGTTTGAATCCTCCGTCTCGACTGCAAAAGGCCGTGAAATCTATGATTTCACGGCCTTTTGCAACTTTTAAGAGATATCTGTGGGCCTGTAGTTCGAGTGTTTTAGTGCAAAATGAAACCGATATAAAAATATCCGCCGCAGAAGAAAATCTCTGCGACGGATGTTTGGTTCGGTAAGTTCAAGCTACTAAATACGATTTTTCCGCTGATTCGTGGGTTCCAGCAATGAATCACATCTCATCCAATTTCTGTTTTAGTTCATTCTCAAAAGTTCGCACCTTTTCCATGCACAAGTCCAGTTTTTTGAAAACCTCCTCTTTATCAACGGACTTACTGATGCTCATGCTCTCCGTGCAAAAAATTGTCCACCATTTCCATCCGTCTTTTCTCGGGCGGACGAAGGGCAGCGAGCTGACCCGGTCGCAGGTTTCCAAGAAATCCTCCGTTGCATTCTTGGAGCTAAGAGCCAGTTGAATATGTATCTTGTCCCCCGTGCGGTTGACAATTTCGTAAAAGTAATGGTTCTCTGTGCCCCAGCCGCTGGAAGCACCAGGAAGGTCCGGGAAGATTTCCGACATCTGATCCGTTGTAAAGCGAGTCAGGGTGCGATTGCACCTGGCTAAATTCTCCTTTACATCCTGCCGCGTGACGATCCATTCTCTCAAAACGCCGGCAATCTCAGAAAGGCATTGCTCCAGTTCATCCTCGTTCCGCAAATAGGGGAGGACCGCATTACAGATGGCATCACTCCACTCTGCGTGAAACTTTGCCATGCGGGGCCAGTCCCCCTCATCCGCAATACTCACATCTTTCAGCTCATAAGAAATCCAGGATGCCTTATACTGGTCGGCCCGTACCCAGTTCAGGGAGATTCCCAGTTCTTCCTCGATCTCGTCCTTATGGCTATACAGCAGATCAAAGGAGGTCTTATTCCATGCGGCATCGCTGCTGCCCAAATAGAAGTCGATCCGTGCCCCGTCATAATTGGCGACACACTGCACCGAGCATCCGCTGATGCCAAAGAATCCGGCCACGGTATTGGATGCGCCGGGGCTGACATTCCCAAAACTCCCCCGGTGCATATGCTGTTTCTGAATGAGAGGCAGGGTATAAGTCCAGTACCGCCTGCGAAGTTCAAACCGGCTGGCCTCTGCCGCTTTTTCGCTGTCCAGATCTTTCAGATAAAACACCAACTCCATGGGGTCCACATCATAAAGGGCAAACAGCCGCCGCAGGATCGACAGTTTCATCGCTGTGCTGGTATTCTTCTCGAAGTAAATTGTATCGTCAATTTGTAGCGCACCACGTAGCTCGTTTCCGGTGCCAGAGACATACCCCGCAAGGTCCGTCGTCTGGTCCGTGCTGCACGACAAAGCTGAAAGGACAGACTTATCTTTCTGGTGCAGGAACTTAACCACATGTTCAAACATGTCTGTCCAACTGGCTGCGGGCTGCTCCATGTTCAGCAGGCTGCATTTCACGATCTCCCGGCCGGTGAGATCCACATCCTCATCATCCAGCGTACAGGAATCAAACTCCTTCTCCGCCGGCTTGAAGTCCGTCTGCGGGCAGGGCCAGATCTGGAGAGCCCGGGCAACCATCTCGCCGCTTCGTTCCTCCAACTCTGGCAGGCCCCAGACCTCCTTCTGGCTGATCTTCTGGTTCATTCGCAAACCGCTGTCTTTATACCCCTTCTTCTCGTCCCGCTTTTCTCGGAAACTCTTATTGCTGAGACTGGGGTTGTAGCCGGTCAGCGTCAAATTGGCCAGG
>JAUNGW010000001.1:57007-59289 GCA_030524245.1 Eubacteriales bacterium | reverse complement strand
ACACGGTCACGAGCATGAACACAGCCATGAGCACAGTCACAGCCATGTCCACCGCAATCTTCAGGATATTTATGAGATTATTGACCGCATGGATGCCAGGGAGCGGGTAAAGGAGCTGGCGCGCAGAATGTTTTTGATTGTGGCGGAGGCAGAGGCCAAAGCGCATGGCCTTCCTGTTGACCAGGTGCATTTTCACGAGGTCGGGGCTGTAGATTCCATTATTGATATTGTCAGCACGGCGGTTTGTGTGGACAGCCTGAAGGTGGATCAGGTTGTGGTGTCGCCTCTGGCCGAGGGGCACGGATATGTGCGCTGCCAGCATGGAACGATTCCGGTGCCGGTGCCGGCCACGGCCAACATTGCCCAGGCTCACGGACTGCCGCTGCGGCTCACGGACAACGAAGGCGAGATGGTGACGCCTACGGGAGCGGCAATCGCCGCGGCTCTGCGGACCAGAGAAAAGCTTCCCGCCTGCTGCCGGCTGGTGAAGACGGGAATGGGAGCCGGCAATAAGGAGTTTAAGCAGGCAAACGTACTTCGGGCCATGATTTTTGAGACTGCGGAGGAGGAGGACAGCCGGGAGGCGGAGACAGATTCCATGTGGGTAATGGAAACAAACCTGGACGACTGCACCGGCGAGATTCTCGGCTTTGTGATGGAACAGCTTTTGGAAGCGGGAGCGGCGGATGTGTGGTACACGCCGGTGTTCATGAAAAAGAACCGGCCTGCTTATACGCTGTCAGTGCTTTGCAGGAAGGAAAAGAGGGAAGCACTGGAAAATCTGATCTTTGCCCATACGACCACCATTGGCATCCGCCGGTACCCGGTGAACCGGACCGTGCTTGAGCGGTGCATGATAACGGCGGAGACAGACTATGGACCGGTTCTGGTTAAGGAATGCACCCATAACGGCAGGCAGTACGCTTATCCGGAGTATGAGAGCGTGAGGGAGCGGAGCCTGGAAACGGGAGCGGAGCTCAAGACGGTGTATGCGGCTGCGAAGGTAAGCGCGGAGACGGCTGTCTGCAAAAATCCGGGAGCGGAGCTCAGGCAGAGAATGGCCGAGCTGGCAGATCAGGATATCTGCCTGGCGTTTTCCGGCGGCGTGGATTCCAGCCTGCTTTTAAAGACAGCAGTGGACGCCGCGGAGAAAACGGGAAGCAGGGTGTACGCGGTCACCTTTGACAGCCGCCTGCACCCTGCCTGCGACCTGGAGATTGCAGCCAGAGTAGCAAAGGAGCTTGGCGGAATCCATCATGTGATCACGGTGGACGAGCTGGAGCAGGAGGGCATTCGTCATAATCCGCAGGACCGGTGTTATCTGTGCAAGCGCCATTTGTTTGAGCGTCTGAAGGCATTCGCGGCAGAAAAGGGAATCAGCCATATTCTGGACGGGACGAATGAGGATGACATGCATGTGTACCGGCCTGGTATCCAGGCGCTGCAGGAGCTGGGAATCATAAGCCCGCTGTCAGAGCTTCACATAACAAAAAGCCAGGTGAAGGCCCTGGCGGCGGAATACGGAATTTCCGTGGCCTCCCGCCCATCCACACCCTGCATGGCAACAAGGATTCCCTACGGAGAAGATTTAGACTATGATAAGCTGGCCAGAATCGCAGAAGGAGAAGCATATTTAAGAACCATTGTGCCAGGAAATATCCGTCTCCGGCTTCACGGACAGACAGCCAGAATCGAGACAGATCCAGAACATTTGAGAGAAATGCTGGAACACCGCGGGGAAATCATTCAGAAGCTGAAGAAGATGGGATTTATCTATATAACGCTGGATCTGGAAGGATTCCGCTCAGGAAGCATGGACACCCCACATTTACAGAAAACCAAGTTCATGATATGATGATACCAGGGTAACAAGGTCAAAAATCCGACGCAAGCTTGCTTGCAGGAGGAATTTTGACCTTGTTACCCGCCAAAACATGAGCAGGGAGCCGTTTTTCAAAGAAAAACGAGCGGAATGCGAATGTTTTGGGGATTGCGTAAGCGCGAAGCGCGGAGCAATCCGGTATCATAAGAAGCAGAGGGAGGAAAAATCCGACGCAAGCTTGCTTGCAGGAGGAATTTTGACCTTGTTACCCGCCAAAACATGAGCAGGGAGCCGTTTTTCAAAGAAAAACGAGCGGAATGCGAATGTTTTGGGGATTGCGTAAGCGCGAAGCGCGGAGCAATCCGGTATCACAGGGAGCCGTTTTTCAAAGAAAAACGAGCGGAGTGCGAATGTTTTGGGGATTGCGTAAGCGCGAAGCGCGGAGCAATCCGGTATCATA
>JAUNGW010000001.1:0-56907 GCA_030524245.1 Eubacteriales bacterium | reverse complement strand
CGCGGAGCAATCCGGTATCATAAGAAGCAGAGGGAGGAAAAATCCGACGCAAGCTCGCTTGCAGGAGGATTTTTGACAATGAAAGGAGGACCGTTATGACTGAAGCACAGTTTCGCAACAAAGTCACATGGTTCTCCTTTGTGTTCAGCCTGCTGGTGATCTGGGTGCACTCCTACAATGCGCAGCTTTTTCTGGGTCTGACCGGCGACATGGCCATTGTATACCGGGCGGAGCACAGAATTGGGGAAGCCTGGGGGCAGATTGCGGTGCCGGGATTTTTTATGATTTCCGGATATCTGTTTTACAGAGATTTCACCTGGGCAAAGCTGCAGGGGAAGTGGAACCGTCGTATCCGCAGTCTGATTGTGCCGTTTATTCTGTGGAATTTTATTTACTATGCGGGATATGTGATTGGAAGCAGAATTCCCGGGATATCAGAGGTGGTGGGAAAGGGCGTTGTGCCTGTGAGCCTTCATGCGCTGACGGACGCGGTAGTCAATTACCGGTACAATTATGTGTTCTGGTATCTGTACCAGCTGATCCTTCTGACGGCGCTGGCGCCGGTTCTTTATGTGATTCTCCGGCGTGTCTGGAGCAGAGTTCTGCTCTTAACCGGCCTGTGGGTGATTATTGAGCTGGAGCTTTCTCTGCCGCTGGTCAACGGGGACGCGCTGCTTTATTACAGCACGGCCGCGGCGCTGGCGCTGGGCTCGGAAACTGTCTCGGCGGTGAAGCCGGCTCCCTCCGGCATGGCGGAGGAGGCCTGGAGCGTCAGGGGAGCCGTTCTTGGCGCACTTATGGCGGCGGCAGCTGTGTGGACTTACAACTGGGGACTGTCACATGCAGTGATTCCCGGCTTTGTGCTCTGCCGGATGCTGGCTGTGGCCGGGCTGTGGCTTATGGTTCCGGGGGAGCGTCTTCCGGCGGCCAGAGAATTTATGTGCCACAATTTTTTCCTGTACGCCACGCATTTCGCCTTTGTCCGCTTTATCAACAAGGCGTTTTCCATGGTTTTTCATGTGACCCTGTGGGAACCGTATGCGCTGTTTCTTGTGATGCCGGTGCTGGTGCTGGCAATCAGCTCAGGGCTGGGCAGGGCGCTCCGCCGTTTTCTTCCGGGACTCTGGAACGTGCTGAATGGTTACAGAACATAAAGGAGCTTACTTTTCGTCTCCCTTAAATACGGACCGGGCTGTTCCAAGGACGGCTTTGTCGGCGATGTCGGCCAGCTGTTCTCTGGAGATGCTGCGGCCGGAGTTCAGCCATCTTGCCATGAGGGCGATAAGCCCGCTGGTGATAAATTCAAAAAAGTATTCGTCAGTCGGATTTCCTGCCTCCGGAAACAGGGGCTCCAGGATTTCGCGTCCGGTTTCGTTGATCTGCGCCTGAAGGCGCTTGGTGAAATCAATGGCCGCGCTGTTGCGGAACAGGATCCGGCAGATGTCGGCGTTCTCGCTTACGTAGTCGATGAGAGGCACCAGCATAGGCATCAGAGAACCCTTCTGCGGAGCTTCCCGGCAGCGGTTCAGCATTTCCCGGAACTGCTCCAGGGCCTCCTCCTCGATGTCTGCAAGCAGCTGATGGGTGTCCTGATAGTGAAGATAAAAGGTGCCCCGGTTTAAATCAGCCCGTTCGGTCACATCCTTAACAGAGATATTCTCAAATTCCTTTTCCTGCATCAGGGAGATCAGACTGTCCTTTAACATTTTCCGGGTTCTGCGGACTCTCCGGTCTGTTTTTTTATTTTCCACGATAATTCCTGCCTTTCCTGCAAAATATGATACCAGGATCAAACGATACGCTTATAGAAATATGGAGAACGGCGCGTTTGATGCAATATGCGCATTATAGTATGAATTTGTTCAAAAGTCAACGCAATGTCCGGGCTGAGGGCGGTTCCATTTTTCCCTGCGCTGTGTTAGAATAAGACTGGAATTTCATTTTTGGAGGCGGAGAAAACGTGATTAAAAATATTGTATTTGACATGGGAAAGGTGCTGGTGGGCTACGATGGTATGCGGGCCTGTGAGCATTTCCTGGAGGATGAGGAGGACAGGCAGCTGGTTCATACGGCGGTGTTTGTATCGCCGGAGTGGGTGCTTCTTGATATGGGCGTGATTCCGGAGGATCAGGCGGTGCGGCAGATGTGTGCCAGACTGCCGGAAAGACTGCGGGGAGCGGCAGTTTTGTGCATGGAAAACTGGCATAAGTACTGTATGTGGAAGCTTCCCGGCGCAGAGGAGCTGGTCCGCTCCTTAAAGGCCAGAGGATTTGGAATTTATCTTTGCTCCAATGCGTCCCTGCGGCTGCCTGCCTGTTACCGGGAGGTAATTCCGGCGGTGGACTGCTTCGACGGGATTTTGTTTTCGGCGGAGGTGCGGTGCATGAAGCCGCAGAAGGAGATGTACGGACATTTGTTTGAACGGTTCGGTTTAAAGCCGGAGGAGTGCTTCTTTATCGATGACCAGCCGCTGAACATCCAGGGAGCGGCTGCCTGCGGCATGGACGGCTGCGTTTTTTCGGATGGGGATTTTGCGCGTCTGAGGGCGGTTCTTGACAGATTTCCGGATAATAAATGACTGGTGAAGAAAGGATTGACAGATTATGAGTGAGCAGCTGAATTTTGAAAAAACAAACCAGGAGCTTCTTGCGTTTCTGGACGGAAGTCCCAGCAGCTTCCACGCGGCGGCGAATATGAAGACGATGCTGGAGGAGGCCGGCTTTATCCGGCTTCTGGAGGGACAGAGGTGGAAGCTTGAGACGGGGAAGGGGTACTTCGTGACGAGAAACGACTCGGCGCTGATCGCGTTTCGGATTCCGAAAAAGGATTTTGCCGGTTTTCAGATTATGGCCAGCCACAGTGATTCTCCGGTGTTTAAGATCAAGTCCAACGCGGAGATTCAGGTGGAGAACCATTATGTGAAGCTGAACGTGGAGAAGTACGGCGGCATGATCTATTCGCCATGGATGGACAGACCGCTGTCTGTGGCCGGGCGGATTGTGGTGCAGACGGCGGATGGCGTGGCCACGAGGCTGATCTGCGTGGACCGGGATCTTCTGGTGATTCCGAACCTGGCAATTCATATGAACCGCCAGGTCAATGAAGGCTATGCGTTCAATGCCCAGAAGGACATGCTTCCGCTGTTTTGCGGCGGACGGGAGGAGGCCAGAGGCACCTTCCTT
Source organism: Eubacteriales bacterium (assembly GCA_030524245.1). Classification (GTDB taxonomy): domain Bacteria; phylum Bacillota; class Clostridia; order Lachnospirales; family Lachnospiraceae; genus Brotaphodocola. Next base: position 53,725 of record JAUNGW010000001.1, on the reverse strand, counting down.
TCCATGATTGCCAGGGAGGCAGGTGTGAAAGCAGAGGATATTCTTGACACGGATCTGTTTTTGTACAGCCGGATGAAGGGTACGGTGGTGGGACTGGACGGGGAGTATATCTGCAGTCCCCATCTGGACGACCTGCAGTGCGCCTTTGCCTCTCTGAAGGGCTTTCTGGCGGCGGAGCCGAAGGAGAGCGTGGCGGTTCACTGTGTTCTTGACAATGAGGAGGTGGGCAGCAGCACGAAGCAGGGAGCGGCGTCAACCTTCTTAAAGGACGTGCTGCATCGGATCAACGGGGCCATGGGACGGACGGAGGAGGAGTATCTGACTGCGCTTGCATCCAGCTTTATGGTATCCGCGGACAACGCCCATGGTGTTCATCCGAACCAGCCGGATAAGGCAGATCCGACCAACCGTCCTTACCTGAACGAAGGCATTGTGATCAAGTACAGCGCCAACCAGAAATATACCACGGACGCCGTTTCCGGCGCTGTGTTCAAGGCGCTCTGCAGGAAGGCGGGGGTTCCGTTCCAGACTTTCCACAACCGCTCCGATATTCTGGGCGGTTCCACGCTGGGGAATATTTCCGGCAATCAGGTGGCGGTGAATACGGTGGATATCGGACTGCCCCAGCTGGCCATGCACTCCTGCTGCGAGACGGCGGGGAGCAGGGATACCGCGTACCTGATCGAGGCGGCCAGGGTACTGTTTTCTTCTGCCATCCGCGGGGATGGAGACGGGAACTACAGTCTGGCGTAAAAAGACTTTTCATTTCCGGAGCCATGGTATATAATGGTAACGCGAATGCAAAAATTTGACATTTTTATAATAAAAGGAGATTCCAATACCATGATGAAGATCAGAACCCGTTACGCGCCCAGCCCCACCGGCCGGATGCATGTGGGCAACTTAAGAACGGCGCTGTATGCCTACCTAATCGCGAAGCATGAGGGCGGAGATTTCCTGCTGCGCATTGAAGATACAGACCAGGAGCGGTATGTGGAGGGCGCAACGGAGATCATTTACCGGACCCTTGAGGAGACCGGCCTGATTCATGACGAGGGTCCGGACAAGGACGGCGGCTGCGGCCCCTACGTGCAGAGCGAGAGACAGAAGGCCGGCATTTATCTGGAATACGCGAAGAAGCTGATCGAGAAGGGCGAGGCGTATTACTGCTTCTGCACCCAGGAGCGTCTGGAATCCTTAAAGACCGTGGTGAACGGCGAGGAGATCATGAGCTATGACAAGCACTGCCTGCATTTGTCCAGGGAGGAGGTAGAGGCGAACCTGGCCGCGGGGATGCCTTATGTGATCCGTCAGAATAATCCCACGGAGGGGACAACTACCTTCCATGATGAGATTTACGGGGATATTACAGTGGACAACTCAGAGCTGGACGATATGGTGCTGATCAAGTCCGACGGCTATCCCACCTACAATTTTGCAAATGTGGTGGACGATCACCTTATGGGCATCACGCATGTTGTGCGGGGCAATGAATATCTGTCCTCATCTCCGAAGTACAACCGTCTTTATGACGCTTTCGGCTGGGAGGTGCCGGTATATGTGCACTGCCCGCTGATTACGGATGAGTTTCACAAGAAGCTGTCCAAGAGAAGCGGACATTCCTCCTTTGAGGATCTGATTGAGCAGGGCTTTGTGTCGGAGGCTGTGGTAAACTACGTGGCGCTGCTTGGCTGGTCTCCGGTGGACAACCGGGAGATATTCTCCCTGCCGGAGCTGGTTGAGGCCTTTGATTATCACAATATCAGCAAATCTCCCGCGGTATTTGACATTGTGAAGCTGAAATGGATGAACGGCGAGTACTTAAAGGCCATGGATTTTGATAAGTTCTACCATATGGCGGAGCCCTACATCCGCCGGGTGATCACGAAGGATCTGGATCTTAAGAAGATCGCTGCCATGGTAAAAACCAGAATCGAGATTTTCCCGGATATTGCGGATCATATTGATTTCTTTGAGAAGCTGCCGGAGTACGATACGGCCATGTATACTCACAAGAAGATGAAGACCAACAGTGAGAATTCCCTGGAGGTGTTAAGGGATGTGCTGCCGATTCTGGAGGCGCAGGAGGATTTCTCCAATGATGCCCTCTACGGGAGCCTGTCTGCATACGTATCTGAGAAGGGATACAAGACCGGCTTCGTGATGTGGCCGATCCGCACGGCTGTGTCCGGCAGACAGATGACGCCGGCCGGCGCCACGGAGATTATGGAGGTGCTTGGAAAAGAGGAATCTCTGGCGCGGATCCGCAGGGGAATTGAGCTTCTGAGCAATCAGCTGTGAGGCTGAGAACGGGATATTACGAAGGAGAAGGAGTCTGCAGAGGCGGACTCTTTCTTTTGTCTTGCGGCGAATGGCGCAGTTTTCCGGCAGGAGAGAAAAGCAGAGAAGGAGGAGACGGAATATGGCGTTTCACGAGACGCAGCTGCAGGCGATCCGGCATTTTAAAGGTCCGATGATGGTGCTGGCCGGGCCGGGCTCCGGAAAGACCACGGTGATTACCCACCGGGTGAAATGCCTGGTGGAGGAGTACGGGGTGGAGCCGGGAAGCATCCTGGTGATTACCTTTACGAAGGCCGCGGCCATGGAAATGAAGCAGCGCTTCCAGAAGCTGATGGAGGGAAGGACGCTGCCGGTTTCCTTCGGCACCTTCCACGCGGTATTTTTCAGCATTTTAAAGCATGCTTACCGCTATGACGCCTCCAATATTGTCCGGGAGGAGCAGCGGGTGCGGGTAATCAGGGAGCTGGTGGACCGGTATCATATGGACGTTGAGGATGAAAATGAATTTATTTCCTCGATTCTGTCGGAGATCAGCATGGTCAAGGGCGAGATGATGAGCCTGGAGCATTACTATTCAAAAAACTGTTCAGAGGAGATGTTTAAGAAGCTGTATCAGGGCTATGACCGGGCGTTGTCTCAGAAGGGACTTCTTGATTTTGACGATATGCTGGTGATGTGCTATGAGCTGTTTACGCAGAGAAAGGACATTCTGGCGGCATGGCAGCAGAAGTACCGGTATATTCTGATCGATGAGTTCCAGGACATCAACCGGGTTCAGTATGAGATTGTGAAAATGCTGGCTGCGCCGGATAACAACCTGTTTATTGTCGGGGACGATGATCAGTCTATTTACCGGTTCCGGGGAGCGAAGCCGGAGATTATGCTGGGATTTGAGAAGGATTATCCGGCGGCGAAGAGGACGCTTCTGGGAATCAATTACCGGTCTGCGTCCACGATTGTGGAGGCGGCCGGCCGTCTGATCCGGAAGAATAAAATGCGCTTTGACAAGGAAATCAGCGCATTTCGCGGTCCCGGGCGTCCGGTGGCCACGGCGGCCTGGGCGGACGGTATGGCAGAGACAAAGGGCATTGTGGAGGAAATCCAGGACTATGTGCGGATGGGGTATCATCTGTCCGATATTGCGGTGCTTTACCGGACCAGCATGGAGCCGCGGCTTTTGACGGAGCGGCTGATGGAGTACAATATTCCCTTCCGGATGCGGGATGCGCTGCCGAATATTTACGAGCACTGGATAGCGCAGGATCTGCTGGCCTATATCCGGGTGGCGCAGGATGAGCTGGCGTCCCGCCGGCAGGCGAAACGGGAGGACGCGCTTCGGATCATCAACCGGCCGAAGCGGTTTGTCAGCCGGGACGCGCTGGAAGGGCAGATCATTTCCTGGGACGGAGTGAAATCCTGGTATCAGGACAAGGGCTGGATGGTGGAGCGGATCGAGCAGCTGGAGTATGATCTGAAGATGATCAGGAAAATGGCTCCGGTGGCGGCGGTTAATTACATACGGAAGGCCGTGGGATATGATGACTATCTGAAGGAATATGCCCAGTACCGCCGGATGAAGCCGGAGGAGCTTTTACAGGTGGCGGATCAGCTGCAGGAGAGCGCGGCCGGTTTCCGGGACATGGCGCAGTGGACGGAGCACATGCAGGAGTATAAGGAACAGCTGAGCCGCCAGACCATGGAGCGGGAAAAGGGAGATCTGGACTGTGTAAGCCTGATGACCATGCACAGCGCCAAGGGGCTGGAATTTCCCATTGTGTATATTCTGGACGCCAATGAGCGGGTAACGCCTCACCATAAGGCGGTGCTGGACGCGGATCTGGAGGAGGAACGGAGGATGTTTTACGTGGCTATGACCAGGGCGAAGGACAGGCTCCACGTCTGCTATACGAAGGAACGGTATGGAAAGCAGCAGGAGCGGTCGCGGTTTATTGACGAATATATGCTGGAGGGAAAGGCATGAAGGGATACGTGCATATTTACTGCGGGGACGGCAAGGGAAAAACCTCCGCTGCTGTGGGACTGGCGGTGCGGGCAGCAGGCCGCGGACTGCGGGTTTTGATCGTTCGTTTTCTGAAGACGGAGGATTCCGGCGAGGTACCGGCGATGCGGAGGATTCCGGGGATATGCGTGGTTCCCTGTGAAAAATCCTTTGGATTTACGTTTCAGATGTCAGAGGCACAGAAGAGGGAGGCTTCAGAGTATTACAGAAAAAGACTGTCTGACGCCTGCATCCAGGCTCTTTCCGGACAGTGGGATCTGCTGATTCTGGATGAAATCCTGGGCGCTGTGGGCAGCGGTCTGGTGCCGGAGGAGCAGCTGACAGAATTTTTGCGCTGCCGTCCGGAGAGCCTGGAGGTGGTTCTTACCGGAAGAAACCCGTCCGCCAGGCTGGTGGAGCTGGCGGATTATGTGTCGGAGATCCGGGCGGTGAAGCATCCCTTTGAGAGGGGAGTGGGGGCCAGAGAAGGGATTGAGTATTAAGGGGCGGATTTCTTTTTTAAGATAAGTTCATAGCCCATGCTGTCTATCAGATGGCAGACGAAATGAAAGGACGGGCGGTGGGCTTTTCGCTCAAAGCTGGAGATATCCTGCTGGCGACAGCCCATACGCCGGGCCAGTTCCGTTTGACTGAGGTGGAGCGCTTTCCGCTCCCGCACAATGTCGTGCAGCAGGCGGTACTCGCTTCTGCTTTCATCCCAGGATTTGGAAAAGTCCGGGTCGTTTGCCTTCTCACTTTCTATGATTTTGTTAATGTTTAGTACTTTACTGAACGGCATTGCTCTCACCTCTTTTCTGAATTGAATGTTGGAGTGTAACAGTGTTGGATTTTGTATCTTTTTGAATAGAATTATCCATATTTCCTTTGTAATTTATGATATTATTCATCATTTTCTTTTATTCTCATCGGCACATATACGTGAGGCAGGCAGAAGAAAATCCTGCCGTGTGCCCTTTCAATTTAAAGTATGTAAGATATCAGGGGCAAAAGTCTTTTGACCCTGGCATCTATGTAATCTTGTAGTGATTTTCTGATTGTAACTCTATGGATGATTCAGCAGGACTATTTGCCGCTTTTCAGGAAAGCCTGCAGTTCTTTGGCTCTTTTTCGCACAATATCGGCATCTCGTTTCTCTGTTTTGTTTTTTTGCTTCCTGCATGCGTGGAGCAAATAGATATTTTCGCCATCAGCGATGAAGTAGAAGATCCGATTGTGTTTGTAAAAATACGCTTCCTTAATATTTCCCTCCCATGATTTGGTATAGATGCTGTCAAAGTTTCCATATTGCATTTGCTGCAAGACATCAAGACCATCAATTTTTTCGTCAAGTGGGAGACGGTTGATATAATTCATGATAACATCCCGTCCGCTGTGCGTGAGGTATGGTTTGAGATTCATTTGTATGATTACCTGCAGGCAAAGAGCAGAAGCTGATTATAGAATACAATAAATATTGTGTAATGTCAATACATAATATTTATTGTAAAAAGGACTGTTTATAAAAAGGTTTCACTTGCTTTTCCCCCCACATTCTGGTAAAGTGTGATGTGGACGATAATTAGTGCGGCGGCAGGCCGCAGGAGAATAATGGGAGGTGTTTTTATGGCACAGAACCGAAAGGAAGAAGAAATGGAGCAGGAGGAGATGACCGTTACTCTGACGCTGGATGACGGCAGCGAGCTGGAGTGTGTGGTCCTTACCATATTTGAGGCGGGAGAGCGGGAGTATATCGCGCTGCTGCCCACGGAGGGAGCCGAGTCTGAGGAGGGCGAGGTGTATTTATACCGTTACAGCGAGGATGCGGACGGCAACCCGAGCCTGGACAATATCGAGGATGACGATGAGTACGAGATCGTAGCCGATGCCTTCGATGAGCTTCTGGATGATGAGGAGTTTGACGAGCTGGTGGACGAGGAAGATCTGGACTGAACAGATATCATTTTTTAATTACGAAGGCAAGGAGAACAATCATGGCAAAGGACAAGAAACTGGTTGAGGCCATCACATCCATGGACGTGGATTTCGCCCAGTGGTATACGGATGTGGTAAAGAAGGCAGAGCTCTGCGATTATGCGAGCGTGAAGGGCTGCATGGTGATTAAGCCGGCAGGCTATGCGATCTGGGAGAACATTCAGGCGGAGCTGGACCGCCGTTTTAAGGAAACCGGCGTACAGAACGTGTATATGCCGCTGTTTATTCCGGAGAGTCTGCTTCAGAAGGAGAAGGATCATGTGGAGGGCTTTGCGCCGGAGGTGGCCTGGGTGACCCATGGCGGCCTGGAAAAGCTGCAGGAGCGTCTGTGCGTGCGTCCGACCTCTGAGACGCTGTTCTGTGATTTTTATGCGGGAGATATTCATTCCTACAGAGATCTGCCTAAGGTGTATAATCAGTGGTGTTCTGTGGTGCGCTGGGAGAAGACGACCCGTCCGTTCCTCCGTTCCAGAGAGTTTTTATGGCAGGAGGGGCATACGGCTCATGCCACGGCAGAGGAGGCAGAGGCGCGTACCATCCAGATGCTGAATGTCTATGCGGATTTCTGCGAGCAGGTTCTGGCTATTCCGGTGGTGAAGGGACAGAAGACAGATAAGGAGAAATTTGCAGGCGCAGAGGCTACCTATACCATCGAGTCGCTGATGCATGACGGAAAGGCGCTGCAGTCCGGAACCAGCCATAATTTCGGCGATGGATTTGCCAAGGCATTCGGAATTCAGTATGCGGCTAAGGATAATACGCTGCAGTATGTGCACCAGACCTCCTGGGGCATGACCACCCGTATGATCGGTGCCATTATTATGGTTCATGGCGATGATAACGGTCTTGTGCTTCCGCCGCGGATTGCACCGGTTCAGGTGATGATTGTTCCGGTTCAGCAGCAGAAGGAAGGCGTGCTGGATAAGGCATATGAGCTTCGCGACGCGCTGTCCGGGTTCAAGGTAAAGGTGGATGATTCTGATAAGAGTCCGGGCTGGAAGTTCAGTGAGTCTGAGATGCGCGGAATTCCGGTCCGCGTGGAGATCGGACCGAGAGATATTGAGAACAATCAGGCAGTTCTGGTCCGCCGGGATACCCATGAGAAGATGACGGTTTCTCTGAATGAGATTGGGGCTAAGGTCGGAGAGCTTTTGGAAACCATTCAGCATGATATGCTGGATAAGGCAAGGAGCCACAGGGACGCCCACACCTATGTGGCCAGAGATTTTGATGAGTTCGTGAAGACGATCAATGAAAAGCCGGGCTTTGTGAAGGCCATGTGGTGCGGCTGCCAGGAGTGCGAGGACAAGATCAAAGAGGTAACCGCTGCTACCTCCCGCTGCATGCCGTTTGAGCAGGAGCAGTTGTCTGATAAGTGCGTTTGCTGCGGCAAGCCGGCGAAGAAGATGGTTTACTGGGGCCGCGCATATTAATTGCAGCTGTTTTAAGAAGATTAAGACTTCGGGGACATGCGGATTTTTTCTGCAGGTCCCCTTGTTGATATTACAGGAAAATTTATTTGCGGAGTTTCTGATGGCAGAATGCGGAATGGAGAAGAAGGGATGAGGAAGATGCACATAGAGCTGCCGCCGCAGGTGGAGCAGATTATTGAAAGGCTTGCAGAACATGGGTATGAGGCCTATGCTGTGGGCGGCTGTGTCCGGGATACGCTTCTGGGACGATGTCCGGGCGACTGGGATATTACCACCTCAGCCAGACCGGAGCAGATCAAGGCGCTGTTCCGGAGAACCATCGATACGGGAATTCAGCATGGGACTGTGACGGTGATGATGGAAGGGGAAGGGTATGAGGTAACCACCTACCGGATTGACGGGGAATACGAGGATGGACGTCATCCAAAGCAGGTGAAATTCACCTCCGATCTTTTGGAGGATCTGCGGCGCCGGGATTTTACGATTAATGCTATGGCCTACAGCCATCGGACCGGAATTGTGGACGCCTTTGGCGGGATAGAGGATCTGGAGAGAAAACGGATCCGCTGTGTGGGAAGTGCGGCAGAGAGATTTGAGGAGGATGCGCTGCGGATCCTGCGGGCAATTCGTTTTTCTGCTCAGCTTGATTTTGCGGTGGATGAGGAAACCTGGAACGCTATAAAGCTGATTGCGCCCAATCTGAACAAGGTCAGCAGAGAGCGTGTGCAGATGGAGCTGACAAAGCTTTTATGCTCAGATCATCCGGAGCGCATCGGCCAGGTATATGAAACGGGAATGGCGCCCTATGTGACGCCGGATTTTGCAGATCTGTCATGGCAGACGGCCTGTTTTCCGAAAGACAGTCCCCGGAAAAAGTATGTCCGCTGGGCTGCGTTTCTCCGGTGCGGCAGGGCTGCGCTGCAGGCTGACGGGCGACAGCTGGAAGCAGAGCCGGGCGGCGCGGAGTGGGAGAGGGAAAGGGCAGCCTTTGCCGTCCGCATTTTAAGAGATCTGAAGCTTGATAATGATACCATCGGAAAGGTGCGCACTCTGGTGGCGTGGTCGGGAGTCATCCTTCCTCTGGAAGCTCCGTCAGTGCGCCGGGCTATGAGCCGGATGGAGCCGGAGGTGTGGGACAGTCTGGCTGTGCTCAATGGCTGGGGCGCTGAGCTTGTGGAAATGGCAGAGAGAATCAGGCGGAGAGGAGACTGTCTCAGCCTGAAGCAGCTGGCTGTAAACGGGCAGGATCTGATTGCAGAGGGCATAGCGCCGGGAAGAGAGATTGGCAGGATCCTGGGCGTGATGTTTGAGGAGGTGCTGGATCACCCGGAGCACAATAAAAAGGAGCTGCTGATTCCCTGGTATTTTTCGGAAAAAGGGAGGGCATAATCGGCCCGGCCCATTCATACTCTGAAAGTAGCTGACAGGAAAAACTGACAGGAAGAGAGTGGAGGGGTGGGCGTGAACGACAGCTATATGGACGCTTTGCAGCAGTATGAGGGAGAGACCGTATCGGTCCGGCGGGGCCGCGGCGCCTGGGTCTGTGAGCGGACAGACGGGATCAGGCTTTTAAAGGAATACAGAGGGACTGTAAAGCGTCTGGAATTTGAGGAATGCATTTTAAACAGGCTGAAGGAGCTTGGGACTGCATCTGTGGATCAGTATGTGAGGAATCAGGAGGGAAATCTGTTAAGTACAGCGCCTGACGGGACAAAATATGTATTAAAGGAGTGGTTTACAGACAGGGAGTGCAGCCTGAAGGACAACAGGGAGATACTGACGGCCGTAAGCCGTATCGCCGGGCTTCACCGGGCGCTGCGGCAGATTCCCTGGCAGGAGGAATGGGATTCGGGTTCCATGACAGCGCCGGAGCTTTCCAGTGAGATGGAGCGGCACAGCCGGGAGATGAAACGGGCCAGAACCTACATCCGCGGAAAACGAAAGAAAAGCGATTTTGAACTCTGCGTTATGCAGCATTTTGAGGCCTATTATGAGCAGGCAAGAGATGCGCAGGAGGGGCTGAAAAGGCTGGAGGGCAGGCAGAGTCAGAACCGGCTTTTTTTATGTCATGGGGATTTGGATCAGCATCATGTGCTGATCGGCGCAGGAGACGTGGCGTTTATCGAGTTTAATCAGATGCACCGGGGAAACCAGATGGCAGATTTATACCGCTTTATGCGCAAGGTTATGGAAAAGCATGGCTGGGATCAGGGGCTTGGGCTTTCCATGCTGGAAAGCTATGACCGGGTGCTGCCCGCCGGCCGGGAGGACCGGGACTGTCTTTACTGTCTGTTCCTGTATCCGGAAAAGTACTGGAAGCAGCTGAATTATTATTTTAATGCAAATAAGGCATGGATTCCAGACAAAAACACAGAAAAGCTCCGGAGCCTGGATGAGCAGGAAGACAGCCGGCGGCGGTTTCTGGAGGTCATACGATGACTGCCCGCAGAGCTGGCTGTATCTTATCACAACGGCAGAATTTTTGGTAGTCTGCTGCATACATGTTCCGCAGAGATTGACAGGCCATTCAAAAAAGTGTATATTTAAGAAGGAAAATATGTGATTCTGCACAGATTTTTACTAAACATCTCGGGGGAGAAAAACATGTATCTGGATGATTACAGGCGCTGGCTTTCAGCAGATCTGGAGGACGCGGATCTGAAACCGGAGCTGGCCAAAATTGAGGGGAACGATGATGAGATCAAGGACCGGTTTGCTGTTGCGCTGAAGTTCGGCACCGCCGGTCTGCGGGGAGTACTGGGCGCAGGAACGAACCGCATGAATATTTACGTAGTACGCCAGGCCACCCAGGGACTGGCTAACTGGGTGAAGACCCAGGGCGGCAGCCAGACCGTAGCCATCAGCTACGACAGCCGCTTAAAGAGCGATATTTTTGCAAAGACGGCAGCAGGAGTGCTGGCGGCCAATGGCATTAAGGTGCGCATTTACGATGCTCTGATGCCGGTTCCGGCTCTGTCCTTTGCGACCCGTTACTACGGCTGCAACGCAGGCATTATGGTTACGGCATCCCATAACCCGGCCAAGTACAACGGCTACAAGGCTTACGGACCGGACGGCTGCCAGATGACGGATGATGCGGCTGCGATTGTGTATGATGAGATTCAGAAGACCGATGTGCTGACCGGCGCGAAGTATATTTCTTTCGCCGAGGGAGTGGAGAACGGCATGATCCGTTTCGTGGGCGATGACTGCAAGAAGGCGTTCTACAGCGCCATTGAGGATCGTCAGGTCCGCCCGGGGCTGTGCAGAACAGCCGGCCTGAAGCTGGTTTACAGCCCGTTAAATGGTTCCGGCCTTGTTCCGGTAACCACGGTGCTGAACGATATCGGTATCAGCGATATTACCATTGTGCCGGAGCAGGAGTATCCCAACGGCTACTTTACCACCTGCAGCTATCCGAACCCGGAGATTTTCGCCGCGCTGGAGCTGGGACTGAACCTGGCGAAGGAGACAGGCGCGGATCTGATGCTGGCAACGGATCCGGATGCCGACCGTGTAGGCATTGCCATGAAGTGCCCGGACGGCTCCTATGAGCTGGTAAGCGGCAACGAGATGGGCGCTCTGCTGCTGGATTATATCTGTGCGGGAAGAATCGAGAAGGGCACCATGCCGAAGAATCCGGTGGCGGTAAAATCCATCGTATCCACTCCGCTGGCGGACGCCATTGCGGAACACTACGGCGTGGAGATGAGGAGCGTGCTCACCGGCTTTAAGTGGATCGGCGATCAGATTGCCGGTCTGGAAGCAGCCGGAGAGGTGGATCGCTTTATCTTCGGATTTGAGGAGAGCTACGGATATCTGGCGGGACCGTATGTGCGCGACAAGGATGCGGTGATCGGCTCCATGCTGATTTGCGAGATGGCGGCTTACTACCGCAGCATCGGCAGCTCCATCAAGCAGCGTCTGGAGGAGATTTATGCCCAGTACGGACGTTATCTGAACAAGGTGGACAGCTTCGAGTTCCCGGGACTGACCGGCATGGACAGGATGAACGGAATTATGCAGGGACTTCGTGAGCACCCGCCGGTTGAGTTTGCAGGCTGCCGTGTTGTGAAGACTACAGATTACATGAAGCCTGAGGAGACCGGACTTCCTTCCGCCAATGTGCTGATTTATGCCCTGGAAGGAGGCGCGACAGTCGTGGTTCGTCCGTCCGGTACGGAGCCGAAGATTAAGACTTACTTCACCACTCTTGGAAAGGACCTGGCGGAGGCGCAGGCCCAGAAGGATAAGCTGGCAGAGGCATTAAAGCCGATTCTGGCATAGAATATCAACGGGACGTCCGGCTACGGCAGGGCGCCCGGATACAGAAGGATCCGCAGACTGTCTGAAGCTGCGGATCCTTTGTACATTCTTTTTCAGATTTATAATTGCACCTGTTTCCAAAGTGTGCTACAATCAACCCAAACATGCCGGCATGCGTTCTACGGGGGCGCATCGGGAAGAAAGGGAGTATAAACCTATGAAGTTATCCTATCAGAGTACACGCGGCGGGGAGAGCGGGCTGACTGCATCCCAGGCAATCTTAAAAGGACTGGCAGATGACGGCGGGCTTTTTATGCCCACGCAGATTCCGAAGCTGGAGGCTTCCATAGAGGAGCTGGCCGGTATGACATACCAGGAGACGGCTTATCAGGTGATGAAGCTGTTTCTGACGGATTTTACAGAGGAGGAGCTGCGCTTCTGTATTAATCATGCATATGATGAAAAGTTTGACACAGAGGAGATTGTGCCGCTGGTGAAGGCAGACGGCGCATACTATCTGGAGCTGTTCCACGGCAGCACCATTGCGTTTAAGGATATGGCGCTTTCCATTCTTCCGTATCTGATGACGACCTCTGCCAAAAAGAACCATGTGGAGAATGAGATTGTGATTCTGACCGCAACCTCCGGAGACACGGGAAAGGCAGCGATGGCCGGCTTTGCTGATGTGCCTGGAACAAGAATCATCGTATTCTATCCGAAGGGCGGAGTCAGCAGAGTTCAGGAGCTGCAGATGGTGACCCAGAAGGGGGACAATACAGCGGTCGTGGCTATTCATGGGAATTTTGATGATGCACAGACCGGCGTAAAGAAGATTTTCGGCGATAAGGCATTTGGAGAGAAGCTTGCTGCAAAGGGCTTCCAGCTTTCCTCCGCCAATTCCATCAACATCGGCCGCCTTGTTCCGCAGGTGGTTTATTATGTGTACGCTTACGCGAAGCTGGTGAAGAACGGCGAGATCAAAAACGGGGATCTGATCAATATCACCGTGCCCACAGGCAATTTCGGCAACATTCTGGCGGCGTATTTTGCAAAACAGATGGGAATTCCGGTAAAGACTTTGATCTGTGCGTCCAATGACAACAAGGTTCTGTACGACTTTTTCCAGACGGGAACCTATGATAAGAAGCGGGAGTTTATCCTGACCAGCTCCCCGTCCATGGACATTCTGATCTCCAGCAATCTGGAGCGTCTGATCTATTTGAGCACCGGCTGCGATGCCGGTGCGGACAGAGCGCTGATGGAGGCTCTGGGAAGCAGAGGCGATTACACGGTGACAGAGCAGATGAAGGCCGTGATGAAGGATTTTGTCGGCGGCTTTGCCACAGAGGAGGAGAACTGGGCAGAGATCAGAAAGGTGTATGAGGACACCGGTTATGTGATCGATACCCATACCGGCGTGGCTTCCGCCGTTTACCGGGCCTACAGAGAGCGCACCGGCGATAACACGCCGACTGTGATCGCGTCCACCGCCAGCCCCTACAAGTTCTCTCACAGCGTGATGAAGGCCATCCGCGGCGCAGATTCTGCGGAGGATGAATTTGCTTCCATTGATGAGCTTTGCAGAACCTCCGGCGTGAAGATTCCGGCAGCTGTGGAGGAGATCCGCAACGCGCCGGTCCGTCATAACCGGGAGTGCGACGCGGCGGATATGGAAAAGACCGTGGGAGAGATTCTGGGACTGTAGGAGCCGCAACAAGTGCTTCACAAATCGACGGTTTTGTACTATAATAAAAACAGTTTCCGCAGGACTGAGGGATTGCGGGGAAAGTAAAAAGCAAAGAAATGGAGGTTTTATCATGTTAGTATCTGCAACAGAAATGCTGAAAAAGGCAGTGGAGGGCCACTACGCAGTGGGCCAGTTCAATATTAACAATCTGGAGTGGACCAAGGCTGTTCTGGCTACTGCGCAGGAACTGAATTCTCCGGTTATCTTAGGCGTGTCCGAGGGCGCAGGAAAGTATATGACGGGCTTTACGACTGTGGCAGAGATGGTGAAGGCCATGATGGACGAGATGAAGATCACCGTTCCCGTTGCCCTGCATCTGGACCACGGAACCTATGAGGGCTGCTACAAGTGCATTAAGGCCGGATTTTCTTCCATTATGTTTGACGGCTCCCACTATCCCATTGAGGAGAACGTAGAGAAGACGAAGGAGCTGGTTAAGGTTGCTCATGCCATGGGACTGTCCATTGAGGCTGAGGTTGGCTCCATCGGCGGCGAGGAAGACGGCGTTGTAGGTATGGGCGAGTGCGCGGATCCTGCGGAGTGCAAGATGATCGCTGATCTGGGCGTTGATTTCCTGGCAGCAGGCATCGGCAACATCCACGGCAAGTATCCGGCAAACTGGAAGGGCTTAAGCTTCGAGACCCTGGCAGCCGTTCAGGAGAAGACCGGAAAGCTTCCGCTGGTGCTTCACGGCGGCACCGGAATTCCGGCTGATATGATCAAAAAGGCGATTGATCTGGGCGTTGCCAAGATCAACGTAAATACCGAGTGCCAGCTGTCCTTTGCCGAGGCAACCCGCAAGTATATTGAGGCAGGCAAGGATCTGGAGGGCAAGGGCTTCGACCCGCGCAAGCTCCTGGCTCCGGGATTTGAGGCAATCAAGGCTACTGTGAAGGAGAAGATGGAGCTGTTCGGCTCCGTGGGCAGAGCGTAAGGATACGCCGCCCTTGGACAGTTAAAAAAAATACTTGATTTTTTTCACGGAATGGTTTATTTTAGTAAAGAACGATGGTGTTCTTCCAGCGGAAGCGCACCATCGTTTTTGCGTGATATGGAAATCCGGCCGGAAGGATGAGGAGACCAGAGATGGCAATTTATTCAGGAGAGGAAGGGAAATGTATGAGCGAAGTGTTAAATGCAGCGGAGATTTTCGGCAAGAATGTGTTTAATGAGACTGTGATGAGGCAGCGTCTTCCGAAGGATGTGTTCAAGAAGATGAAAAAGACCATGGAGGACGGCGCAGAGCTGGATCCGTCTATTGCCGGCGTTGTGGCGCATGCCATGAAGGAATGGGCCATCGAGCGGGGCGCGACCCATTACACCCACTGGTTCCAGCCGCTGACCGGCGTTACGGCGGAAAAGCATGATTCCTTTATATCTGCTCCGGATGCTTCCGGCAAGGTGATTATGGAGTTTTCCGGGAAAGAGCTGATCAAGGGAGAGCCGGATGCTTCTTCCTTCCCGTCAGGCGGCCTGCGGGCTACCTTTGAGGCCAGAGGATATACAGCCTGGGACTGCACCTCCCCGGCATTTTTAAGAGAGGATGCCTGCGGCGTGACTCTTTGCATTCCTACTGCGTTCTGTTCCTATAAGGGAGAGGCGCTGGATCAGAAAACACCGCTTCTGCGGTCCATGCAGGCGGTGGATCATCAGGCCCTGCGTATTTTAAAGCTGTTTGGAAATACCACCTCCAAACGGGTGGTGCCTTCCGTGGGACCGGAGCAGGAGTATTTCATGGTGGACCGGCAGAAGTATCTGCAGAGAAAGGATCTGATCTACGCAGGAAGAACGCTGTTCGGAGCCATGCCGCCGAAGGGACAGGAGCTGGAGGATCATTACTTCGGAGCGATCCGTGAGCGGATCGGCGCATACATGAAGGATTTAAACATTGAGCTGTGGAAGCTGGGCGTAACGGCCAAGACTCAGCACAATGAGGTTGCGCCTGCTCAGCATGAGCTGGCCCCGATTTATGACGAGGCCAATGTGGCGGCTGATCATAACCAGATGGTGATGGAAACCATGAAAAAGGTGGCCGGACGTCACGGCATGACCTGTCTGCTTCACGAGAAGCCCTTTGCCGGCGTCAATGGATCCGGCAAGCACAACAACTGGTCTTTGACCACTGATGACGGAATCAACCTGTTAAGCCCCGGCGATACGCCTCATGAGAACATTCAGTTCCTGCTGGTTCTGGCATGTATTTTAAAGGCTGTGGACATTCATGCGGATCTGCTGAGAGAGTCGGCGGCGGATGTGGGCAATGATCACCGTCTTGGGGCAAACGAGGCTCCGCCGGCAATCATTTCCGTCTTCCTGGGCGACCAGCTGGAGGATGTGATCGATCAGCTGTGCAGCACCGGAGAGGCTACTCATTCCAAGAAGGGCGGCACCTTGAAGACCGGCGTGGCAACGCTGCCGGATCTGGATCAGGATGCTACAGACAGAAACAGAACCTCGCCCTTTGCTTTTACGGGAAATAAATTTGAGTTCCGTATGGTGGGCTCTTCTGATTCCATTGCGCCTGCCAACGTGGTGCTGAACACGATTACGGCCGAGGCCTTTAAGGAAGCGGCCGATGAGCTGGAGAAAGCGGCGGATTTCGACGCGGCTGTCCATGATATGATCAAAAAGCTGTTAAAGGATCACCGGAGAATTATTTTCAACGGAAACGGATATTCGGACGCCTGGGTGGCAGAGGCGGAGAAGCGCGGACTGCCTCATCTGCGTTCCATGGTAGACGCGATCCCCAGCATTACCACGGAGAAAGCTGTGAAGCTGTATGAGCAGTTCGGCGTATTTACCCGGGCGGAGCTGGAGTCCCGTGCGGAGATTGAGTATGAGAACTACTCCAAGATGATCAATATCGAGGCCAGAACCATGATCGATATGGCCGGCAAGCAGATCATCCCGGCGGTGATTAAGTACACAACGCAGCTGGCGGCATCTCTTTCCGCAGTGAAGAGCGCCTGCCCGGAGGCAGATGTCAGCGTTCAGACAGAGCTTCTTACCGAAACCTCGGCGCTTCTGTCTGACATGAAGGTTGCTCTGGCAGCGCTGGAGGCGGAGACGGAGGCCGGCGCGGCGCTGGAGAGCGCGGCTCAGGCTCATGCTTACCATGACAGGGTGGTTCCGGCCATGGAAGCGCTGCGGGCTCCTGCAGACAGGCTGGAGATGATTGTGGACAAGGATTTGTGGCCCTTCCCCAGCTATGGCGATTTGATGTTTGAGGTATAAAGGCAGTTTCTGACTGCGGATCATAATAAAAGGCGGATATTCTGAACGGAGCGCGGTTCGGGATATCCGTTTTTCTGTATATAGAAAACGACATCCGGTGACAGAAGAACGCTTCACGTTTACTTTTCCGCCTGATTATAGTATAGTTAGAAGAAGACGGCCGCAAAGGGCGGCGAACGTAATTCAGGAAAAGGATGGCAGACATGAAAAAGAAATACGACTATATTCTGGCAGGCAGCGGCCTTTACGCCGGCGTCTGGGCATATGAGGCGAGAAAACGGGGAAAGACCTGTCTGGTGGTGGAGAAGCGCAGCCACATCGGCGGAAACGTCTACTGTGAGGACGTGGAGGGAATCCATGTGCACCGGTATGGAGCTCATATTTTTCATACCAGCGACCGGCGCGTCTGGGATTTTGTTAACGGGCTGGCAGAGTTTAACCGGTATACAAACAGCCCGGTGGCGAATTACAAGGGCGAGATCTACAATATGCCGTTTAATATGAATACCTTCAGCAGGATGTGGGGAATCAGCACGCCGGCGGAGGCGAAGGCCATCATCGACCGGCAGCGGCAGGCAGCTCCGGCGGAGCCGAAGAATCTGGAAGAGCAGGCAGTCAGCCTGGTGGGAACGGATATTTATGAGAAGCTGGTGAAGGGCTACACGGAGAAGCAGTGGGGCAGAGACTGCAGGGAGCTTCCGGCCTTTATCATCAGGCGGCTTCCGGTGCGCTTCACCTATGACAACAATTATTTTAACGACCGGTATCAGGGAATTCCCATCGGGGGATATAATGTGATCATTGACAAGCTGTTTGAGGGCTGCGATATTGAGACGGGGACGGATTACCTTGCCAACAAGGCATATTATGACAGCCTGGGAGAGACCGTGGTGTACACGGGAATGATCGATGCCTATTATCAGTATCAGTTCGGCCGCCTGGAGTACCGCAGCCTCCGTTTTGAGACAGAGGTGCTGGACGAGGAGAACCATCAGGGCGTGGCTGTGGTGAATTATACGGACAGGGAGACGCCCTATACCAGAGTGATCGAGCATAAGCATTTTGAGTTTGGCACTCAGCCGAAAACCGTGGTTACCAGAGAGTACCCGGCGGACTGGAAGGAGGGCATGGAGGCCTACTATCCGGTAAATGATGAGAAAAACCAGGTCCTGTATCAGAAATACGCGGCCCTGGCTCAAAAGGAGCCGCAGGTGATTTTCGGCGGACGGCTGGCAGAATACAGGTATTATGATATGGACAAGGTGATTGGGGCAGCCCTTGATAAGGCTGCCGCAGTGATCCGTTAAAGGAAAAAGTAAGCAAAAGGGAAAGCGGGAGAGCAAAGACGTGAGAGAAGACAGACTGGAAGTGGTTTACGCATCAAATGACGGCTATGCGCGGCATTTGGGGGTATCTATGTGTTCTCTGTTTGACAGAAATCAGGATTTCCCTGAGATCCGGGTGCATGTGCTGTCCATGGGAATTTCAGAGGAAAACAGGCAGAGGCTTCTGCATATTGCGCAGAGATATGAACGGCCGCTGGCATTTGTGGAGATGGAAGATATGGAGGGGCGCCTGGGAAGCACGGCGGATACCGGAGGCTATGATATCAGCATTATGCTGCGTCTGTTTATGGGGGAGGCGCTGCCGGAAAGTCTGGAGCGGGTGCTGTACCTGGACTGCGACACCGTAGTGCTTCAGTCCTTAAGAGGCCTGTGGCGCACACGGCTGGAGGGCTGTGTGCTCGGAGCGGTGATGGAGCCGACCATATATCCGGAGGTGAAGGAGGCTATTGGTCTGGGGCCGGCGGATCCGTACTATAATTCCGGCGTGCTGCTGGTTGACCTGACGCAGTGGCGCCGGGAGCGGGTTCAGGAGGAGCTGTTGGAATTCTGGAGACAAAAGGGCGGGACGCTGTTTGCCAGTGATCAGGATGTGATCAACGGCTGCCTGAAGGGGCGGATTTTTTCACTGAAGCCCCGTTATAACTTTTTTACGAATTACCGGTATTTTTCTTATAAAGCTCTGGTCCGCTGCTCCGGCAGCTACCGGGCGGTGACGAGGCAGCAGCTGGCCGACGCCAGGAAGCATCCCGCCATTGTCCATTATATGGGAGACGAGCGGCCGTGGATCGCGGGCAATTTAAACCATTACCGGCTGGCCTATGACAGGTATCTGGCGCAGACGGAGTGGGCCGGTACAAAAAGAGAGCCGGGACGACGGGGGTATATGCTGGCCTATCACGCCATGGATTATCTGACGGCAGTGTGCCCGGCGGCCAGGATGAGGATCAGCAGAAAATTTGGCATGAAGGTTGTGGAGAACCGGAAAAAAGCGAACACAGCATGCCGTACAGAGCAGGATGAGTGAGGAGCAGAACAGTATGATTACAGTATTGATGGCAGTATATCAGGGAAAACGGTATCTGGAGCAGCAGCTGGATTCCATTTTGGCGCAGACGGTTCCCGTGCAGCTCTGGATATCCGACGACGGTTCTGACGATGGGAGCCGGGAGCTTTTGGAGCAGTACCGCCAGTGGTATCCCAAACAGATATTTTTACATCACAGGGCGAAGGAGCTTCGGGACAGCTTTCCGGGGGCGGCCGGCAATTTTGCGTGGCTTTTGTCCCTGGCGGCAAAGGACGGCAGGGCAGAGTATGTCATGCTCAGTGATCAGGATGATGTATGGTTCAACAACAAGGTAAAGCTCATGGTCCGCCGTATGCGGCAGCTGGAGAAGGGGCTGGGAAGCCAGTGTCCGGTTCTGCTGCATTCAGACATGGAGGTGGTGGACGAGCAGTTAAACAGGATTCACGAAAGCTTTTTCCAGTATGCGAAATGCAATCCGGAGAGGACGTCATTTGCGGAGCTTCTGGTGGAGAATCCGGTGACGGGCGGCGCGGTGATGATGAACCGGGCGCTGCTTTCTCTGGCGGATAATCTGCCCAGGGCCTGCTTTATGCATGACTGGTGGCTGGCCATGACTGCTTCCTGCTTTGGCGTGATCGATTACATCAATGAGCCGCTTTATCAGTACCGGCAGCATGACGGCAACGTGCTGGGAGCGAAGCGCACCGGCAGCGCGGAGGATATCAGAGAGCGGCTTTTTAAGGGGAGGCAGGTGGAGGAGAACTACCGCCGGATGATCCGCCAGGCCAGAGCCTTCGGCCGGCAGTTTGGGGAACGGATGGACGGACGGCAGCGGATGATTCTTAATGCTTTTCTGGCGCTTCCGTATCAGTCTGCGGCAGGACGGCTTCAGAATATTGTGCGGAACCGGTTCTTTAAAAGCTCCAGGCTCCAGACGGCAGCCATGTGCGTAACCATGCCTCACGCGGGGGAGAAGCACAGGCGCTCTGGAAGGAAGGCAGGCGGGGAGAAAAAACAGGGATGAAGCTGGATGAAATGCGTTTGGACTGTGTGATTTTAAATTACCAGGATGCGGATACGGCGGTCCGGCTGATCCGGCAGATAGAAGGCTTCCGGGTGATTCACCGGATCGTGGCGGTGGACAACGGCTCCCGGGACGATTCCAGGCAGAAGCTTAAGGCCCTGGAGGAGGAGCTCCCCCGGGTGAAGGCGCTGCTGCTTGATAAAAACGGCGGCTATGGCGCCGGAAACAACGCGGGAGTCCGATGGGCAGTGGAGGAGGATCAGGCTACCCATGTGGTGATCGCGAATCCCGATGTGAGCTTTTCCGAGGACTGCTTAAGGCGGCTGCTTTCCATGTTTCAGAGACGGCAGGAGGTGGCTGCGGCCGCGGCGTCCATGAAGGACGGACAGTACAGGGCACAGAGAAATGGCTGGCCGCTGCGGGGATATGCCGGGGAGCTGTTGTCCATGGGGCCGGTGAGCAGGCGGCTTTTCAGGCGGTTTCTGGAATATCCGGACTGGTATTTCAAGGGAAAGCGGGCAGCTTATGTGGATGCGGTTCACGGCTCTATGCTGATGGTGGATGCAGAACGGTTTTTACAGTGCGGCGGCTATGATGAAGGGATTTTCCTTTATCAGGAGGAGGCCGTGCTGGCCCGGAGGCTGAAGGCGGCGGGCTTTCGCACGGTTCTTCTGGAAGACTGCAGCTACCGGCACGATCATTCCGTGTCTATCAGCAGATCCTACAAAAGCAGCCTGGCAAGACAGCGGCTGCGGGAGGAAAGCGAGCTTTATTATATGAGACATTATCTTTTTGCCGGACCGGGGAAGGAGCTGTTTGCCAGGCTCTGGTTCTGGGGCATCCGGATGGAGATCCGGGCGGCCGGGCTTTTTGCAGGGCTGACCGGATCAGGAGATTAATGGAACTGAATAAGAAGTAAGAATAAGAAAAGGGCAGCTGTCGGGAATTTTGGACAGCCGCCCTTTTCTTTCATGTCTGTTTACTGGGCATTGAATTTGGCAATGATCCGCTGGGTTTCCGCATTGATCATATCCTGTGTTACGTTGGGGTCTGTGGGATCCCAGGTCTGCTCAAAGGGGATCTCATACATAATAGTGGGGCGCTCAAAGGGGCCGGGGTCAGAGCTGTTGTAAACCTGAACCGTGGTTCCGATGGCGCAGTTGTCGTAAATCCACTTGGCATCGATGGTGGCAAGACGGATGCATCCGGCAGACCGGGCAATGCCAAGGTTATTGTAGGTGCTCGCCCATACGGTGAAGGGATTGGCCTTATCGTAAATGATCGAGTGAAGCAGGATCGGCATGCCGGGGCCGAGGCGTGTCGCATACTGGGTGTAAAGGTCGTGGATCATCAGTCTCCAGCGGTACTTCTCCGGCGTGCGGAAGGTGCCGACGGGAGTGTCGTCTCCCACGGAGGTGAGGAATGACTTTACCGGGATGATGAAGCCGTTTGCGCCGTCTTTGGCGTAAACCGTCAGGCAGTTCATCTCCTTGTTGACCTTTAACATATAGGGGCCGCCTGCGGGAAGCAGAGACTCCACATCCGTCACAAGACGTCCGTCCTCCGCAAAGTAGTACTTGTAGCCGTCGATATACTGCCAGCCGGTTACCGGCATGGAATCGACGAAGTAATACTGGTTGTTTTCAACCCAGCCCCAGCCGGTGAAGTTGGAGCCGTCGCCGCCGTGAATGTAGCGGAGCACGCCGTCCACAGCCTGTACGCCGTCTGCATGGGCGGCCTTTACCGTGTTGGAGGTGTCAAGGCCGGTATCGGAGCCCTTCGGATACCAGGCAAGGCGGAAGCCGGTCATGTAAAGCCCCTGGTTCATGGCGCCCGCGGTCTGTCCGTTCTTCGCCCATCCGGTCTGGGTGCCGTCGTTTAATGTGGCGCAGTAATAGATGTCATACTGGTCGGCAACAGGCCCTTTAAAGCGGTACTGGATGGCTTCCACCGGAACCCAGCTTGAGCCGCCGGGCGTCTGCTGTCCGTTCAGCACCCAGTCAGACCAGCCGTTGGCAGCGGAATAGGTGCGGTAAAGCACATCTCCGTGAATGCTTTCCAGGAAGGTGGACAGAGAGCTGAAGCCGAGGCCGCCGCTCTCCGCGGTCTGATCATTGACATAAGGAACGGACCAGTTCTGCGTGCTCAGTAAAAGCGCGGTGGTCTGAAGCCTGGGGCTTCTTTTGGGGACGGTCAGCGGATTGTTGGCCTGGCTTTCCTCAGCCTCCTGCTGAGCCTCAGCCTGCTCAGCCTCAAGCTGGGCTGCCTGCTCCTCCGTCAGCTCGCCGCCCTGCTGGGCGCTCTCCTCTGTCTGAGGCGTCCCGGCCGGAGCGCTGCTGTCCGGAGCGGCGGTGTCTGTGCTCTGTCCGGGAGCGCCGGCCGGGGCGTCCGTGGACGGTGCAGTGACGGCGCCTGGACCGGTGGTTCTGGAAAGATCGTCTGCCTCTCTGCTTCCTGATGCGTCAAGGACAGGGCTTCCGGATGATTCCTGGGGAACTGAAGCCAGGGCCTCCGCTTCGGCGCCTGGACCTCTTAGAACAACCGTTTCCGATGCCCAGGCACCGGAGGCGGATCCAAAAAGCATTGCGCCGCTTAAGAGAACGGCAAGTCCTGCTTTTGTATGTCGGTACATAAAATTCATCCTCCTACTGCAAATACTGTAAAAATACGGATTCTATCCGTTTACTATGATAATCTAACACAAATACGTGGAAAATTCCATATGAGATTTACAATTTATGGGCGATATTGTAAAATAAAAGGCAATGGAAAGAAAAACGTAAGAATATTGTTATGGATGTGGAAATGAATGGGAGATAAGATGGTGAGACAAGAGGAGACGATGATGGTCAGCATTTGCTGCATCACTTATAATCAGGAGCCGTATATCCGGGATGCGCTGGAGGGTTTTTTGCGTCAGAAAACCAGCTTTCCCTTTGAAATTCTGATTCACGATGACGCGTCCACAGATGGTACGGCTCAGGTGATCCGGGAGTATGCGGACCGGTTCCCGGACAGGATATTTCCCATTCTTCAGAAGGAAAATCAGTACGCAAAGGGGCTGACAAGTGTGAGCGGAACCTATAATTTTCCGCGGGCAAGAGGCCGGTATATCGCCATGTGCGAGGGAGACGACTACTGGACGGACGAGAACAAGCTTCAGCGTCAGGTGGATTTTATGGAGGCGAATCCAGGCTGTTCGCTCTGCTTTCACAGCGCCAGGATCGAGGTGCAGGGAAGGGCGCTTACGGAGCGGCGCATGCGCCCCTACAGAGGCTCCCGCCGGGTTTCGCCGGAGGAGATCATCGACAAGACCTCCGGCTATCCCACAGCCTCCCTGCTGTTTCGCCGGGAGCTGGTGAGCCGCCTGCCGGAGTTTTACGAGCAGGCGCCTATTGCGGATATTCCGCTGCAGCTGATGGCGGCGGCCGCGGGCTGGGCCTGGTATATAGACCGGCCCATGTGTGTGTACCGGCTGGGCGGCGTGTCCTCTTGGACCACGCTTATGAAGCAGGGCGATTACGAGGAAAAGCAGAAGGCTTACGCAGCGGCCATGAAGCGGATGTATATGGGCTTTGACCGGGAGACCGGCGGCCGCTTTCATCCGGTGGTGGAGCATGCCGTCCGGCGGCTGCTTTTTTTAACGAAGGTCAACACAAAGCAGTACAGGGCTGTTCTTGACCGGAAAAACAGAGAATTTTACCGGGAGCTGAATCTGAGAACGCGGTGTTTCATCCGTCTGGAAACAGGGGCTCCGCGGCTGTATGCGGCGCTGTACCGCGGATTCCACAGAAGCGCGGGAAGGCAGAAAAAACAGTGACAGGAGATGGATTGTGGCTGAGACAGAGATGAAGCAGAAGGTGGCAAAGGGGCTGTTTTGGAAGCTTCTGGAAAATGGCGGCGCCCAGGGCGTCCAGTTTGTGATTACGATCCTGCTGGCCCGGCTGCTGACCCCGTCAGAGTACGGCGTGGTGGGAATCATCATGATTTTTATCGTGATTGCCAATGTATTCGTTCAGAGCGGATTTTCCACGGCGCTGGTGCAGAAAAGGCAGGCGGACGCGGTGGATTTTTCCTCTGTCTGCTATTTTGAGCTGGCGGCGGCCGGCGTGATGTATGTGGTTTTATACGCGGCGGCGCCGGCCATTGCGTCGTTTTACCGGCTTCCGGTGCTGAACCCCATTGTGCGTGTTCTGGGAACTGTACTGTTTCCGGGGGCGGTGATTTCCGTGCAGACCGCCTATGTTTCACGGAAAATGGAATTTAAGGGGCTGTTTATCTCTACGCTTGCCGCCTCTGTGTTTTCAGGGGCCGTCAGCATTGCCATGGCGTACGGAGGACTGGGAGTCTGGGCTATGGCGGGGCAGCAGATCTG
This sequence comes from Eubacteriales bacterium, assembly GCA_030524245.1. Taxonomy (GTDB): domain Bacteria; phylum Bacillota; class Clostridia; order Lachnospirales; family Lachnospiraceae; genus Brotaphodocola. The sequence goes on along the minus strand of JAUNGW010000001.1, from coordinate 28,984 downwards.
CTACTATGTAAGCCTGATGACCGTGCTGTTTTTCGCGGTTTCCTGGCGTCCGGCGGCCTGCTTTTCCTTAAGCAGGGTGCGGGAGATGTTCGCCTTTGGCTGGAAGCTTCTCTGCGCCTCGCTGCTGGACACGGTTTTCAATAACCTGTACGGTCTTCTGATCGGAAAAATCTATAATGAGGAGCTTTTAGGAAGCTATACCAGAGGAGAGCAGTTTCCGAAGCTGATCGCCACAAACCTGGGAGCAGCCATTCAGGCGGTGCTTCTCCCGGCTTTCGCGGCGAATCAGGAGAACCGGGATCTGGTGCGTGATATGGTGCGGCGGGCCATCCGCTTAAGCTCCTTTGTGGTCCTTCCCATGCTGATGGGGCTGTTCGCCGTGGCGGACACTCTGGTGCTGGCGCTTTTGGGAGAGCAGTGGATGGTGTGCGTGCCGTTTCTGCGGATTATGTGCGTGTCCTACTGCTTCTGGCCGATTCATATTACAAACCTGCAGGCCATCAATGCGGTGGGACGCAGCGATATCTTCCTGAAGCTGGAGATGATCAAAAAGGCTTTAAGCCTGCTGGCGCTGGTAATCGGAATGCAGTTCAATGTGTTTGTCATGGTGTGCATCAAGGCCTTTCAGGATTTTCTGTGCACCTTTGTCAATGCGGCCCCCAACAGGAGACTGCTGGGCTACAGAATCCTTCATCAGTGGATGGACGTGATGCCGCCGGCGTTTCTGTCGGCAGTCATGTGCGGCGTTGTGATGGCTTTTGGAGCATGGCTCCCGTCCATGTCCGTGTGGCTTAAGCTGGCGCTGCAGATTCTCTGCGGCGCTGCAGTTTATGTGGGCCTGGCCTGGGCCTGCAGGCTGGAGAGCTTCTGCTATTTAAAGAACCTGGCCGCAGAGCGGGCAGGACGAAAAACAGAAGGGCAGAAAGGAAGATAGGATATGTCAGAGAACAGAAAAACCGTGCTGGTGACGGCAATCGGATCCTTTGCAGCGGAGGCGGTGATCCGCTCCTGCAAAGGACAGGGCTTTCGGGTCATCGGCTGTGATATTTATCCGGCGGAGTGGGTGGCCAATTCCCTGGATACGGAGCTTTTTTTTCAGGCGCCCAGGGCCTCGGAGCCGGAGGCTTACCGGAGGTTTCTCATGGAGACCTGCCGACGGGAGCGGGTGGATTATCTGCTGCCGCTGACCGATGTGGAGATTGACGTGCTTCAGCAGTGGCGTCTGGAGCGGCCGGAGGAATACGAGGGTCTGGGCGCCGTGGTCTGCATATCGGAGCCGGAGGCTATAGCCGCCTGCCGCAGCAAGGTAAAGGCGGCGGCCCTTCTGGAGGAGTATCAGGCCTGCCGGACGATTCCCGGGAAGCTGCTTTCCGTATTTTTGGAGAACCCGGATATGGACTTTCCGCTGGTTGTCAAGCCGGTGGACGGGCGCAGCAGCCAGGGGCTGCGGATTGTGGAGGACAAAGGGCAGCTGGAGGCTGCGGCTGCGGAGTGCAGGGGACGGGAAAACCGGTTTCTGGTACAGGAACGGCTGGAGGGCCGTGTGGTGACGGCGGATGTGGTGCGGAGCCCGGAGACGGGATCCTGCGTCTGTCTTCCGCGGCGGGAGCTTCTGCGCACCTTAAACGGGGCCGGAACCTCGGTGCAGGTGTTCCGCAGCGAAGAGCTGGAGGCAGCCTGCCGGCGGGCGGCGGAGATTCTGAAGGTGCGTGGCTGCGTAAACATGGAATTTATAGAGCGGTGGCTGCCGGAGGGAGAGACGGAGTACTGGTTTCTGGAGTGCAATCCCCGGTTTGCCGGCGGCGTGGCATTCTCCTGTATGGCAGGCTATGATATGGTAAAAAATCACTTATCCTGCTTTGCCGGCGGAGAGCCGGAGCCCATGAGGGATATCAGAGATCAGTACATTGCCAGACGGTACACGGAGTACCGGATGGGATAAGAACCGCGCTTTACATTTAAGATTTCCTATTGTAAAATGGGTAACGGCAGTAAACGAACAGATGAAAAGAGGCAGAAGGATGAAGAACCGGGACTTTAAGGCCGTTTCCTGGGGATGGGCGGCGGCAGCTCTGATACTGGCGGTGTTCTATGCGTTTTTGCTGGCGCAGTATTCCAGGGTTTTTATTTATTATGATGATTATGGATATCTTTCTTTGAGCTACGGGCATACGGTGTCGGCTGTGGCCGGCACGGATTTTAATCTTGCCCAGCTGTGGGAGTTTACCTGGAACCATTATTTCAGCGGCTCCAGCGGAAGGCTTTTGTATATGCTGTTTTTTCAGCTTCTGTATATGGCTGGCGGCCTGACCTGGGTTCAGGTGTTTATGGCGACGGTGATGGAGGCGGTTTTAGTACTTTCCTTTATCGTGACGGTGCGGCAGCTTCGCCTGGATGGAAGGCGGGAGCTTCTGACCGGCATCCGGCCGGCTCTGCTGGCGGCGTTTCTCTGCGTCTGCTATGGAATGATCGGAATCATGGTACAGCGGCTTGGCAGCTACTGGTACGCGGCGTCATTTCTGTATGTTGTTCCGGCGGTGGCGTATTTTGCGTTCATGCTCGTTTATATCAGGAGCCTGGACGGAGCATGCAAAAAAGGCTGCAGGGCAGCCAGCGTCTGCCTGGCGCTTGTGGCGTCCTTTTCCCAGGAGCAGTGGACGGCGGCAGTGATTGCGTCCATTCTTACTGTCTGGGTGTATAAGTACTTTTTCCGGAAAACCTTCTGCCGCTGGGATATTGCTGTTCTTGCGGGAGCCGCTGCCGGCGCGCTGCCGATTCTGACCTCGCCGGGGGCAAAGGCCCGCATGGCGCGGCATACGGATTTTCTGGCGATGTCTCTTCCGGAGCGGGTGATCAGCAATATCAGAGTGGTTACCAGAACCTTTTTTTCCAATGATAACCAGCTTTATGTATGCGTATTTCTTTTGATGCTGATCGTTATGACGATTTACATGATCCTGCGTGGAATCGGAGCCCTGCCGGGCAATGTGCTGTTTCTGGCGGCGACGGGGGCGGCGGGGCTGTATCTCTTCGTTGCTGTACAGCTTGAGCATCTGGCGCCGGGGCAGTATCCGGAGCCTGCGGTGTGGCTGCTGTTTGCCTACATCCTCTGGATGTCCGGGCAGATCCTGTATTTTCTGTTTCAGAGAGGCTGCCTGCTGCAGGGCTTTTTCTACATCAGTGCTTTTATTTCCATGGCCTGCCTTGTGGTGGTGCCGGAGATCCCGCAGCGCGTGCTGATGCCGTTTATTTTCCTGTCCTGGCCGCTTATGGGGTATATCCTGCTGACGGCTCTGGGGGAGAAGCGGCTTGTGGCTGCCGGTGCGGCCCTGACGGCCTGCCTGGCGGCAGTTTCTGTGCCGAACCTCAGAAATATTTACCGCGGATATTCCGCCAATTACGCGGTGCATCAGTACAATGACGCCATGCTGAGGGATGCGTCGGCGCGGATCCGGAACGGAGAGGATATCCGCGAGGTGAAGCTGTACAAGCTGATCGATCCCCTCTGCAGCAATGAGATGGTTTATGATCCCAATGTGAGCTTTATGATCTACTGGATGGACGAGTATTACGATCTGCCCGCTGATGTGGCGCTGGATTACAGGGATGTGGGCAGTCCGGAGGAGCTGGCTCTCCCGGCAGAATAACAGACAGAAAGGATAAAACTGCAGCTATGTTATTTAGTTCTCTGGTTTTTCTCTGGTACTTTTTGCCGGCGGTATGCCTGCTTTACTTTGCGGGCCGCAGCCTGCGGTGGCGGAATGCCCTTTTGCTGGCGGTAAGTCTGCTGTTTTACGGGTGGGGAGAGCCAGTTTATATTCTGCTGATGATTTTGTCCATTCTGATGAATTACGGCTTCGGACTCTGGCTGGGAAAAGCGAAAAGCCGTGCGGTGATGGCCCTCTGTGCGGCGGCAAACCTGGGCCTGCTGGGATATTTTAAATACTTTCAATTTTTCGGGGAGCTGGTCAATGCCCTGACCCATCGGGAGCTGATTGCCGTGGGGACAGTGGTGCTTCCCATCGGCATTTCCTTTTATACGTTTCAGGCGCTGTCCTACGTAATCGATGTGTACCGGGGCGGAATCCGGCCCCAGAAAAGCCCGTGGAAGCTGGCGCTTTATATCAGCTTCTTTCCCCAGCTGATTGCCGGCCCCATTGTCAAATACCATGATATTCAGGAGCAGCTGGACAGCCGCAGGCACAGCTGGGATCAGATGGCGTACGGAATCAAACGATTCTCCTATGGCCTTGGAAAAAAGGTGATTTTTGCCAATACCTTTGCGGCGGTGGCGGATCAGGCGTTTGCCGGGGAAAACCGGGGGCAGATCAGCACCGGGCTTGCGTGGGCGGCGGTATTGTTTTATACCATGCAGATTTATTATGATTTTTCCGGATATTCGGATATGGCGATCGGACTTGGGAAAATGTTCGGCTTTGATTTCATGGAGAATTTCCGCTATCCGTATATGGCGCAGTCCATCCGGGAATTCTGGCGCAGATGGCATATTTCCCTTTCCACCTGGTTTAAGGAGTATCTCTATATTCCGCTGGGCGGAAACAGAAAGGGAGTATGCCGCACCTGTCTGAATCTGTTTTTCGTGTTTCTGGCTACCGGTCTGTGGCACGGAGCCGGGATGAATTTCGTTTTGTGGGGCGCCTACTACGGAGTCTTTATTGTGGCGGAGCGGCTGTTTCTTGGAAGAATTCTTGAGAAAAATCCCGTTTCTCTGCTGAACAGGGCGTATACGCTGTTCGTGGTGTATATGGGCTGGCTGCTGTTTCGGGTGGAGGACTGGCAGGAGATCAAACGCATGATCAAGGTCATGTTTCTGGGACAGGGAGGCCCGTATACGGCTCCCATGTTCATCAATGGAAAGGCACTTGTTTTTCTGGCGCTTGGCATCGTTCTCTGCGGCCCGCTGCAGGAGGCGCTGCCGGCTCTGAAGCGGCGGCTCTATGACGAGAACAGGATTACGGCGGCGGATGTGGCTGTGATGGCGGTATTGACGGTGGTTTCCGTCATGCTTCTGGTGAGCAGCACCTATAATCCGTTTATTTATTTCCGGTTTTAGGAGAAGCTCCGGGAGGAACATGACATTATGAAGAAATGGATGACAGGCATATTTTTCCTGATCCTGCTGCTGCCCGGGCTGCTGGGCATGGCAGAAGGAGGAGAGAGTGTCAGTGAGGAAAACAGAGAACTGGCGGAGTTTCCGCAGCTGACGGCGGAGAACTTTGAGAACATTCCGGCGGAGCTGGAGGCGTATATCAATGACCATGCCCCCTGGCGCAATGAGATCATGGACGTCTGCGCCGGCTTTGATCTGATGGTTTTTCAAAGCATCGACAACCAGGATGTGATCCGGGGAAGGGACGGCTGGCTGTTTTACAAGGGGAACTCCAGCGTGGCGGACGCCATGGGCATGGGCGTGTTCGCGGAGCCGGAGATGGCCTCCATCCTGGAGCAGCTGCTTACGGTGCGCAGCCTGACTGTGGAAAATCCGGAGGATTTTGTCCTGTATATCGCTCCAAACAAGGAGATCGTTTACCGGCAGTATGTGCCGGAGGCCTATGATCCGGTGAGCGGTACCTCCAGGGCTCTTGAGCTGGTAAAATATATCAGGGAGCACTCGGATCTTAAGGTGGTTTATCCGCTGGAGGAGTTAAAGGAGGCGGCCGGCAGGCGGCAGATTTATTATAAGACGGATACCCACTGGAACCGTCTGGGCGGATTTGTGGGGACGCAGCTTCTGATGAAGGAGCTGGGACTTGAGACGGCCAGGCCGGAGGAGGTTTCCGTAACGGAGCTGCCAAAGGAGCCGGGAGATCTGGCAAAGCTTGCCCATCTGCCTGATTTTCTGGCGGAGGATACACAGGTGGAGGCGGCCTGGAATAAGCCGGAGTCCCAGGTGTCTGTGCTTGAGGACAATCCACGCACAGGGCTTATCGAGGCAAGGGCGGAGGGGGCCCAAAGTCCAAAGCGGCTTTTGATGCTGAGGGATTCCTTCGCGGACTATATGGCCAGCTGGCTTATGAGAGAATATGCGGAAAGCGTCTTTGTGAAGTGGGAACAGCTGGATCAGACACCGTTAAACCAGCTGGAGGGCGATGTGGTTGTTTACGAGCTGGTGGAGCGGAACCTGGGCCGGATTATGTATGATCTGGACAGGTTCATAGATATAAAGAGCGCACAAAAGCGTGCGGAGCAAGGAGAGCAATAAACGATGGAAAAGAGAACAAAACCGATTCTGGTGACCAGATCCTCCCTTCCTCCATACGAGGAGTTCGCGGAGATGATCCGGCCGATCTGGGATACGGCATGGCTGACCAATATGGGAGATTACCATAAGGAGCTGGAGCGGCAGCTGAAGGCATACATGGGCATCGATAATCTGGTGCTGTTTGTCAACGGCCATATGGCGCTGGAGATGGCGATTCAGGCGCTGGAGCTGACCGGGGAGGTCATCACGACTCCATTTACCTTTGCGTCCACCACCCATGCCATTGTGCGAAATAATCTGACGCCTGTATTCTGCGACATCAATCCGGAGGATTATACGATGGATGCAGATAAGATCGAGGCGCTGATCACGGAAAAGACCTCCGCCATTATCCCGGTTCACGTGTACGGAAACTTCTGTCAGGTGGACCGGATTGAGGAGATTGCGAAAAAGCATCATCTGAAGGTGATATATGACGCGGCTCATACCTTTGGGGAAACCTATAGGGGGAAATCTGCAGGCGCCTATGGGGACGCCAGTATTTTCAGCTTTCACGCCACCAAGGTATTCAATACCATTGAGGGCGGGGCTGTGGCCTTCCGGGAGGAGTGGATGGACCACCGGCTGAACTGTCTGAAGAACTTTGGCATTGTGGATCAGGATCATGTGGTCTGGGTCGGAGGAAATGCCAAGATGAACGAATTCCAGGCGGTTATGGGCATCTGCAATCTTCGTCATGTGGATCAGGAGATTGAGAAGCGCCGGCTGGTGACGGAGCGGTATCTGGAGCGTCTGGAGGGGACGAAGGGGCTTAAACTTCCGCATGTTCAGAAGGATGTAAAGCCGAATTACGCCTATTTCCCGGTGGTGTTTGACGGCTTTGCCTGCAGCCGGGACGAGATGTGGCGGTATCTGGGAGAGCATCAGATTTTTGCCAGAAAATATTTTTATCCGCTGACCAATGAGTTTCAGTGCTATGAAGGGCATTTTACCTCTCAGACGACGCCGGTGGCAAAGTACATTGGCGACAGGGTAATGACTCTTCCCCTTTATGCGGATCTGGCACTGAGGGATGTGGACGAGATCTGCAGTCTGATTCTGGGACGGGCCTGAAAGAGAGGAAACGCACATGGACAAGGTACTGGTGATTATACCGGCCTACAACGAGGAAGCCAATATTGAGACGGTGGTGGGAGAGCTTCGGGACCACTATCCTCAGTATGATTATATTGTGGTCAACGACGGCTCAAAGGACAGGACGGCGGCGATCTGCCGGGAGATGGGCTATGAGCTTCTGGATCTGCCGGTGAATCTTGGGCTGGCCGGCTGCTTTCAGACCGGCATGAAGTACGCCTATGAAAAGGGCTACAGCTGCGCCATCCAGTTTGACGGGGACGGACAGCACAGGCCGGAATATATTGAAGCGATGAAGAAGAAGCTGGACGAGGGCTATGATCTGGTGATCGGCAGCAGATTCGTGAACCGGAAGAAGGATTTCTCCCTGCGGATGGTGGGAAGCCGGCTGATTTCAGCGGCGATCCGGGCCACAACCGGGGTGAGGGTGGCGGATCCAACCTCCGGCATGCGGATGTTCAGCCGCGGAATGATCCGGGAATTTGCCCTGAATTTAAACTACGGACCGGAGCCGGACACGGTTTCCTGGCTGCTGAAGCAGGGAGCCAGGGTGGCGGAGGTTCCGGTGGTGATTGCGGAGCGGACCGGCGGGGAAAGCTATTTAAAGCCCATGGTGGCCGTGAATTATATGGTGCGGATGCTGATTTCCATTCTGCTGATTCAGAACTTCAGAAAGCGGCAGTAGGACTCGGAGCGGGAAAAGAAACGGGAAGGGAATATGGACCGGATAACAGAGCGCTGGGCGGAGTTTCTTCTGAAAACCGGCCCGGACAGGGAAAAACAGAATATGATCTGGAATATGATCGGCAGCTTCTGCTACGCCTTTGCAAGCATGGTGCTGGCATTTTTGGTGATGCGGATGATCGGAGAGGAACAGGGGGGGATTTTTGCCTTCGGCTACAGCACCCTTGGCCAGCAGATGTTTATTGTGGCTTATTTCGGGATCCGGCCGTTTCAGATTACCGACGGCGGCAGAGAGTACCGGTTCGGCGATTACCTGCATCACCGGTATGCCACCTGCGGCCTGGCGCTGTTTGCCGGCGCCGGTTATGTGCTTATTTCCGGCTACAGCGCCGGAAAGGCTGCCGTGATTTTTCTGCTGGTATGCTATAAGGTGATCGACGGCTTCGCGGATGTGTATGAGTCGGAGTTCCAGAGAAACGGTTTTCTGTATCTGACGGGAAAGTCCAATACCTTCCGCACTGTGCTGACGGTGGCGGTGTTTTTAATCTGCCTGGCAGCCGGCAGAGATCTGACAGCGGCCTGTCTGGCAGCTGTGGCGGCTCAGCTGGCCGGTATCTCCCTGTTTGATCTGGCGGTAATCCGGAAAATCCCGGGGGTGGATTTCCGTTGGAAGCGGTATCAGATGAAGCCGCTGACCAGGGCCACGGCGCTTTTGTTCGTGTCGGTATTTCTGGATTTTTATATTTTTTCCGCGTCAAAATACGCCATAGACGGCTGTATGGACGATGCGGCTTCCGGCTATTTTAATATGATTTTTATGCCGACCTCCGTCATTAATCTGGCGGCTGGCTTTGTGATCCGTCCGGTTCTGACGGGGCTGACGGCCTTCTGGAATGAAGGACGTATTTCAGATTTTACCGGGAAAATGCTTCGGATTTCCAGGATTATCGGGCTTTTAAGCCTGCTGGCCTTTGTGCTGGTGGTGAGTCTTGGAAAGCCGGTTCTGTGGGTTCTGGAGCGGCTTTTGGGGGCGGCCTACGATGGAAAGCTGACGGTGTATTACACCTCTTTTATCCTGATTGTCATGGGTGGAGCCTGCTATGCGCTTCTCAATCTTCATTACTATGCCCTGGTGATCATGCGGCGGCAGCGCGTGATTTTCGGTATTTATGTGGTTCTGGCGGCGGCAGCGGCAGTGACGGCGCCATGGTTTGTAAGCCGGTGGGGAATCTGGGGAGCGGCTCTGTCCTACCTGATTCTGATGGCGGCGATGACGGCGGGATTTGTGTGGTTTACCTGGGCCGGCGTGATAAAGGAGGGACGCCGGATCCGGCAGAAGGGAGCTGGAGCATGAGAGTAGAAAAAAGGCGGGAAGCAGTGGATGTGATCATCCCGGTGTATAAGCCGGACAGGAAATTCGGCCGTCTGCTTAAGATGCTGGCAGAGCAGACCTATCCGGTGAACCGGATTATTGTGATGAATACGGAGCGGGCGTACTGGAACGATGAGGCATACCGGGGGACGCCGGGGCTGGAGGTGCACCATCTGTCTAAAGAGGAGTTTGACCACGGAGGCACGCGGAATCTGGGCGCATGGTATTCGGAGGCGCCTGTGATGGTGTTTATGACGGACGACGCGGTTCCCCAGGACAGGTATCTGATTGAACGGCTGGTGGAGGCTCTGGAACAGACGGGGCCTTCCGGGGAGGTTGTGGCCGAGGCCTACGCCAGGCAGGTTCCGGCGAAGGACTGCCGGACGGTGGAGCGGTATGTCAGAGCCTTTAACTATCCGGAGGAGAGCAGGATAAAGACGAAGGCGGATCTGCCGCAGCTGGGAATCAAGACGTATTTTGCGTCCAACGTGTGCTGCGCCTATAAAAAGGAGATTTTCAACCGGCTGGAGGGCTTTGTGAATCATACGCTGTTTAATGAGGACATGCTGTATGCGGCGGAGGCAGTGAAGGCCGGATACGCGGTGGCCTATGCGGCGGAGGCGAAGGTGATCCATTCCCATAATCTGACGCCCCTTAAGCAGCTTCACCGGAATTTTGATATGGCTGTATCCCAGGCGGATCATCCGGAGATATTTGACGGGGTTCCATCGGAAGGAGAGGGGATCCGCATGATAAAGACCGTGGCTGCCCGCCTCCTGAAAACAGGACGGTTCTGGCTGCTGCCTGAGCTGGTTCTTTCCAGCGCGGGGAAGTATCTGGGCTACCGGCTTGGGAAGAACTACAGGCGGCTGCCGAAAAAGGCTGTGCTCTGGTGCAGCACCAATGACAGCTATTGGGAAAAGACGTGGAGGAAAATGAAATGATGACAATAACCCTTCGGATTGCCCTGATCCTTGTTTCGGCGGCTACCTTTTATCTGATGATGCGGAAAATCCGCCAGTCCAGGCTCCAGATTGAAAGCTCTATTTTCTGGATTGTGCTGGCCGGCGTGCTGCTGATTTACAGCCTGTTTCCGCCTGTGGCCGACTTCTGCGCAAGGCTTCTGGGAATTTACGCCACAACGAATTTTTTGTTTTTGTTTGCCATATTTGTGCTGATTGTGAAGGTTTTTTATATGACCATCCATATATCCCAGCTTGAGACAAAGATCAAGGAGCTGGTGCAGCAGATGGCGCTGGAGGAGAAAAGACATGAGGAAGATCAATAGGCCGGCGCTGGCGGCAGCGGTGCTGGTCCTCAGCCTCTGGCATCTGCGGGACGTGCAGGCAGGAGCATCGGCCAGCGGAGATCACTGGCTGACTTCCGGGTATCTCCTGCTGGCAGCGGCGGCGGCCGGTCTTTTGGGCGCCCTGTACTGGCTGTTTTACGGAAGGAAGTCGCCGGGGGCGGGAACCGTTCTGTCAGACCGGCTTCCGGGAATTTATCTGCTTGCTGGTTTTGGATTCGGCCTTCTTTACCTGCTGGTGCTGCCGCCGCTTTCGGCGCCGGATGAGATCAGCCATTACATCAGCGCTTATGAGCTTTCCAGCCGGTTTTTGGGGAAGGAGGCCACGGCGCCGGACGGCCATGTGCTGGTGCGGGCGGCGGATATCTGGGTCGAGGACGTGCACGGAGCGCGGCAGTATGAGCAGCAGGAGGACGGATATCTGCAGATCCTGCCGGGCGGCTCTGAAGGGGCCGAGGTACTGGGACAAACTCTGACGGAGGATACCTACCGCGAGATTAAAAGCCGGCTGGCCGGCGGCAAAGGAAGCCGCGGCACAGGCGGGGCGGAGCAGAAGGAGGCGCTTGTGATTTCCCCCTATCCGCCAGTGGTGACCACGCCGGCCGCCTATGTTCCCCAGGCTTTTGGGATGGCGCTGGCAAGAGCACTGGGCGCCGGAGCTCTGGGAATGTTATATCTGGGCAGGCTGTTTAACCTGGCGTTTTTCGTGGGGATGACCTGTGGAGCCATGAGGCGTCTGCCCTTTGGCCGGGAGGTGCTGTTCGGCGTGGCCATGCTTCCCATGACCCTGCATCTGTCCGCGTCTCTTTCCTACGACGTGATGATTATGGCCTGCATGTTCTGCCTGACGGCGGTCTGTCTGGATCTTGCATACAAAAAGAACCAGGTCAGCTGGGGGGATGTGGCTGTTCTGGCCGCGTTGATGGCGGCGGCAGGGCCCTGCAAGATGATTTATGCCGTGCTGATGGGGCTTTGCCTTTTGATTCCGGCGAAAAAATTCGGCAGCAGGAGGCGGTGGCTTTTGTCTGCCGCAGCTGTGGCAGGAGCGCTTTTCCTTGGCATGGCGCTTATCAACGGCAGGACGATTGCCGCCTATGCCACCGGCACAGACGCTTACGTAGAGTGGGCAGGGGAAACCGGCTACAGCTTAAGCCTGCTCCTTCACAATCCGCTGCTGGCAGTGCGGATGTTTTACCAGACCTTTTTATGGCAGGCGCAGCAGCTGCACCTGACCATGATCGGCTCTAGTCTGGGAAATCTGGACGAGGTGCTGGATGTGCCTTATCTGATGGTGGTTTTCTTTACAGGCGGACTGATTCTGCTGGCGCTGAAAAAGCCGGGAGAGCGTAAGCTCATGCCGGCCGGAGGCAGGATCTGGACCGGCGTTTTATGCGCCGGCTGCGTGCTGGCGGCCATGCTGTCCATGCTGATTGCCTGGACGCCTTTAAGCTCTCCGGTGATTACCGGCGTGCAGGGACGGTATTTTCTGCCGTTTCTGCCGGCGCTCTTGATGATATTGAAAAATGACACCCTTGTTTTGACAAAGGATATAAACCGTAGTATATTGTATTTGATGTGCTGTGCCCAGGGCTATGTACTGCTTCGGCTGTATTCCATAGTCAGTATGCGGCTGTAGCAAATGGACAGACAGAAAGAAAAGAGGATGAAAATATGGGAAAGATTACAGTGACACCATGCGGAATAAAAGGACTTTATGTGATTGAACCGACCGTATTCCGGGACGAGCGGGGATACTTTGTGGAGACCTACAACCAGAATGATTTTAAGGAGGCGGGCCTTGACATGGTGTTTGTCCAGGACAACCAGTCCATGTCTGTCCGCGGCGTACTGCGGGGCCTTCACTATCAGAAGCAGTTTCCTCAGGGCAAGCTGGTCCGGGTGGTCCGCGGCGCTGTGTTCGATGTGGCGGTGGATCTGCGCGCCGGCTCGGAGACCTATGGAAAATGGTTCGGCGTGGAGCTGACGGCGGAGAATAAAAAGCAGTTTTATATTCCCGAGGGCTTTGCCCATGGTTTTCTGGTGCTGTCCGATGAGGCGGAGTTCGCCTATAAGTGCACGGATTTCTATCACCCGGGAGATGAAGGCGGACTGGCCTGGAACGATCCGCAGATCGGCATTGACTGGCCCATCGCAAAGGATATGGAGCTGATTATTTCTGAAAAGGATCAGAAGTGGGGCGGCTTTGAGGACACCTTCCGGTTTTAGGCCGGAAAAGCTCAATCTAAGGAGAAAACAGATTTATGAATGAGCATACCTCTCTGATCAAGGAGATAGTGAAAAAAAGACGGATGATCTGGGATCTGGCCAGGGCCGACTTCAGAAAACGGTTTGTAGGCTCCTATTTCGGCGTGGTCTGGATGTTTGTGCAGCCGGTTGTGACGGTGCTGATCTATTTTTTCGTGTTCCAGATGGGATTTAAAAGCACGCCGCCGGTTCCCGGGGTGCCTTATGTGCTGTGGCTTGTGCCGGGAATCGTACCGTGGTTTTTTTACAGCGAAGCATTAAACACCATTACCGGCTGTCTCCAGGAATATAATTATCTGGTGAAGAAGGTGGTGTTCCGGGTGGAAATCCTGCCTGTCATCAAGCTTTTTTCCTGCCTGATGGTTCATGGCTTTTTTGTGGTGATTATGATCGTCATGGCTCTTTGCTACGGACGGACGCCCATGTTTACCTGGCTGCAGATTTTTTATTATTCCTTTGCGGCGGCCATGCTGGCGCTGGGAATCGGCTATCTGACCTGCGCGGTCAACATATTTTTTAAGGATATGGCCCAGATTGTCAGCATCTGTCTTCAGTTCGGCATGTGGCTCACCCCGATCATGTACGATGAGAGCCTGTTTGCAAAGGACGCGCCATGGCTGGCGCCGCTTTTGAAGCTGAATCCCTTTTACTATATAGCAGCCGGCTACCGGGACAGTATGCTGACCGGAAGCTGGTTCTGGGAGCGCCCCAGACTGACATTGTATTTCTGGGCGGTGACGGCGTTGATCGGCTTTGTGGGCCTTAAGGTGTTTAAACGGCTGCGGCCGCATTTTTCAGATGTATTGTAGGTCTTACGGCTTTGTCCAGAAGTCGGAGGCCAGCTGGAAAAAGTACCTGGCGGCCTTTGACAGATACATGCCCTTACGGTAGGATGCCACCAGATCCCAGGTGGGATGAGAGGGCAGGGAAAAGCAGGCCGCGCCCTCCGGCAGATCCTTCAGATAACAGGCGGGAACAAGACCGCAGCAAATATTGTTCCGGATCATGGAGAGGATCGTGGCATTGCTGGCGGTTTCAAACAGAACATTGGGCTGGAATCCGGCCTCATCAAAGATAGAGTCTATCATCTGGCGGATGGTGGACTCTTTGTACATCAGCACGAAGGGCTCGTAGCGTACCGCGGAAACGGGAAGCTCGGGCCTGTCCTGGCCGGCGCTTCTGGCAGCGGCAGCTGTCTGGCTTAAGGGGTGCTTTTCGGGAAGCACCAGGAAAATCTCCTCCGTGGCTATGGGGAGATAGGCGTCTCCTGTCCGCTGCTCATCACAGAGTGTCTGAAAGCCGATATCCAGCTCGCCTTCAGCGATCAGTGTCTGCTGTCTGCGGACGGAAAGCTCCCTGGGTTCCACGGTCATTTCCGGGTATTTCTGATGGAACAGGGGATATACGGCAGAGAACATGGCGCTGCCGCGTCCGGGAGTGAAGGCTACGGAGAGGGTTCCCCGCTGGGCGTCGGCCATGTCCGCCAGCATCCGGTAGGTGTCCTGCTTAATCTGAAGCATCTTTCTTGCGTTTTCCAGATAAAGCTCTCCGGCGGGGGTGGGCCGCCAGTTGTTTTTGATCCGGTAAAAAAGCTGCAGCCCCAGCTCCCGCTCCAGCTTCAGAAGCTGCTGGTTCAGAGCCGGCTGGGTCAGATGAAGCTTCTGGGCCGCATGGGTGATATTGTTTTCTTCGGCTATTTTCAGGATATATTCAATTTGTTTCGTGTCCATAGATCGTTCTGGCTCCTGTGGTTTCTTGTGTAGTATCAGTATAAGCCGGATTGGGCGGGGGCGCAAGAGGCGGTTTTCTGCTCACAGAAGGGATTTCAGCTCGTTGACCGCTGTGTCAACGACAGGGGAATGATTATTTTTCCGGCATGCTGCTGTCAGATGATAAAAAAACGGCGATGGGAACGGGTGGATATAAAGGGAGGGATCTGTAACACAGCTGCGGGGGAGGACAGCGGCACAGTCTCCGCCCTGAGCCATGAGGCAGCTGATCCGCACATCGTCGGTTTCGGCGTAAATGGCTGTGTTTATATGGTTTGAGAACATGGCGTGGTTACACAGGTTACGCAGATGCGTGCCTGCGCCGGGCACAACCCAGGGAAGAGCCGCCGGCGTGGCTCCGGGGAGCGTCGCAATGACCAGTTCATCCTCATACAGAATGGCGGAGCGAAACATATCGTAGGAGGACTGCTGCGTAGGAAGAAACACAAGATCGGCAGCACCACTTTCCAGCTCCCGGTGAGCGCGTCCGTATTCCAGCCTGCGAATATACAGCTCCGTCTGAGGAAACATCCGGTGCAGCTTCGGCAGAAGATGGAGGTAAAGCGCTGGCAGCAGATAGGGAGCGGCCAGAATACAGAAGCGGCTTACGTAGGATGAAGAAAGGCTTTGAAGAGCCGCCCGCGCATCCTTTTCCAGCTTGAGAATAGAGCGGGCTCCATTGATGTAGATTTTTCCGGCATCCGTCAGCTCCATTTCACGCTTTTTCTGCTCAAACAGCGGGGGAAGTCCTTCTTTTTTCAGCTTGGCCAGCTGTTGACTCAGGGCGGACTGAGTAATGTAAAGCTTTTCGGCTGCCTTGGAAAGACTTTTTTCCTCAGCAATTTCCAGAATATATTCCAGTTGTCTCGTATCCATATGCTAATCCTCGAATTCTTCTATGATTCTGTTTGCGGTTTCATTAAAATATGTCTGACCGTTTGTACCTGTTTTCAGCTGCAGAAGCGATACAAGGTAGATGAAATAGCGCTGCGCCCTGGTGAGAATGTGATCATTTCTGTAAAAAATACCCACAAGAGTACGCAAAGACGGCCGGACGGAAAAATATACCCGGTTTAATCCTGGTTTGCAGAAGGCAGCCGGCAAAAAGCCTGCGCCGATTCCATTTTTCATCATGCCGTCTACGAGAAGAGCATTGTTGCTTTCATAAACAATAGTAGGCGTCATATGATTTCTCTGAAAAAAATCATCTACAAGTACCCGGTTGGTGGTCTGAGGACCCCAGAAAACAAACGGTGTGTCGTTAAATTCGTGGATGTCAATAACAGGGCAGAAGCTGCCGGATTCTGAGCCGCGGTCTGCCAGCGGGTGGTGGGTGGGTACAGCCAGCAAAAGCTCCTCGGAGGACTGAGTGGAGAAGCCAAAGTCTCCGGTTTCACCGGGCATCAGGGTTCCAAGGGCCAGATCCAGACTGCCGTCCAAAACACCGGCTTTCATGGCGGTGGTATAGCCCTCTGACAGTTCTACCTTTGCGTCAGGAAATTTCTGGTAGAAGCTGGGATAGATGGTGCTGAAGACCTGGCTGCCACGGTACGGCGTCAATCCAACCCGGATAGTTTCGCTGCATTTGTTTCCCAGATGGGTAATAGCCTGATAGGTTCTGTTTTTTACATCCAATATATTCCGGCAGGTTTCCAGATAGATAGAGCCGGCTTCCGTGGGAATCAGAAGCTTACCGCTGCGCTCAAACAGTTTATGTCCCAGCTGGTTTTCTGTCCCGGTAAGAAAATTGGACAGGGTGGGCTGTGACACATGAAGGGTTGCTGTTGCCCTTGAGATATTAGCTTTTTCTGCGATAGCAATCAGGTATTCATAAGGTTTCGTGTTCATGAAGGTCTCCGTTCTATTAGTGAAAAATGAAAAGTCTCATAGCTTTTTCTAATACAAATGATAGGTTTTTCGCGATTGATTCGTGCAAATATTATGCTTATAATGAACTCACCTGAAGGGAAATGGTCAAAATACTGATTTCCCGAAATGGAATAAACGTGTTTTTGTATGTTTTCTATTAGTAAGTGTAGCGGCGTGCAGCTGAAACATCAAGTGAATAATATTGATGGAAAGCATTAGAAAAACCTATAAGAAGGAGAAGGAAAGTTATGAGAAAAAGCAGATGGACAGCAGCGGTAATGGCAGGAATTTTGGCGGCAGGCGTGCTGGCGGGGTGTTCCAGCGACAGTGAGACCGCGGCAACGACAGCAGGCAGCCAGGCGGAAAACAGCCAGGAGGCAGCAGGAAACGCTGCAGACGGCAGTGTTTGGGCTCAGGGGTCAACTGTGTATTTTGACGTTCCGGCTAAAGCTGGCGGAGGCACGGATCTCTACACCCGCTATTTGACTCAGGCGCTGGCAGAGGTTTGTCCGGGAGTGAATTTTATTGTGACAAATTATGACACCAGCGAGGTGGGAATGGAGCATGTGAAGAATGCGGATCCGGACGGTCTGACGCTGGGAACCTGCCATGGCGGGGCAATTATTCAGTATCTGGCAGGCAGCTCCGAGGTGAATATCAAGGATGATTTAAGGGTAGTTGGAATTCTGAACCAGGGCGGTCCGCAGGCGATTATAGCGAAGCCTGGCGCACCCTATACCAATCTGAAGGAGCTTGGAGAATATGTAAAGGCAAATCCCGGTGAGGTGGTAGTAGGCTGCTCTCTGGGAGGAACGACGCAGGTGTTATTTACTTCACTGATCGAGGCTGTGGCCGGGGATGCAAGTCTGGTAAATTATGTACAGTGCTCTTCCGAGGCGGACAAACTGACCAATGTGGCTTCCGGCGCAATTGATATTGCGAACTGCTCCATCCCCAATGCGCTCTCTTATGACGCAGACGGAAAGCTGACGGTTCTTGGAAGCATCGGACCGAAGGTGGCTACATTAAAGAATATGGGAGAGCTTGTTGGAGCAGAGCTGGATGCCAAGTTTGCGACAACGCAGGAGCAGGGATTTGAAAATACCTGGGATTCCAATTATTATGTGATGGCTCCAAAGGATACGCCGGACGAGGTATGCGAGGCGATCAATGAGGCAATCAGGAAAGCTACAGAAGTTCAGTCCTTTATTGATGGAAACAATTCCATGGCAACCTATATTGCAGCCATTGATTTAGCTGGCTCTCAGGAAGCGCTGAATGCTGAATGGGATTTCCAGGATGAGCTGGTAACCTCCATGGGCCTGAAGGTGCGGTAATTCCTTCCGGAGACGTATTTAGACAAAGAAAAAGAGGAAGACAAGATGAAAAAAATAAATCGTACCTACGTCATGGGCGTGTTCTTCATTCTGTTTGCCCTGTGGGTTCTGTGGCAGACCACTATGATTCCGGAGCGTCTGGTTTCCAACGAACCGGGGCCGAAGCTGTTTCCATATATTTCCGCCTTTGGAATGATCCTGATGGCAGTGATTTCCATGGTGTTTGACGGAAAAAGGGAGACGGCTGAAAACAAAGAGGGAGCCGCTCCGTATCTTGATCAGGCAGGAGTAAAGCGTCTTGTCCTGATTATGGCGGAATGCCTGGTGTTCTGCATTGCGATGAATTATATCGGCTTCTGGATTACATCCATGGCAGGCATGATGGTATTCATCATGACGCTTAGGGCAGAAAAGAAAATCAATCTGATATTTGCCGTTGTGCTGAGTGTGGCTTTAGGAAGCGTATGCTATTTCGGATTCACCAGAGGATTCCATATTCCTCTGCCGAAGGGGGCGCTGTGGACGGCGCTTGGCGTCAAAATGCTGTAGCGGGAGGGAAGGAAAATGGCAAGCTATATATCTGCATTAGGCACATTATTTGAGCCGATGAACTTTATTATGCTGTATCTCTGCTCGCTGGTAGGCTGTGTTCTGGGAGCTATCCCCGGCCTTTCCGGCGGACTGGGAATCACCCTGATTCTTCCTATGACCTTTGCGCTCAGCACAGATTTAAGCTTTGCAATGCTGATTGGCATGTATGTCGGCGGGGTATCCGGTTCCTTTATCGCGGCAGTGCTGGTAGGAATTCCCGGCTCCGCAGCTTCCATAGGAACCTGCTATGATGGTTATCCCATGACGAAAAAGGGAAAGGCGGCCAAGGCGCTGACTATCGGCATTACGGGCTCTTTTATCGGAACTATGGTTTCCATTCTTGTGGCGACCCTGTGCTCCACCTACATTGCGGACGTTGCTTTGATGCTGGGGCCGTGGGAGTATTTCAGCCTGTGTCTGATGGCAATCACTATGGTGGTGGGCTTAAGCAACGGTTCCATATTTAAAGGTTTGCTGGCTGCTTTCTTCGGACTGTGGCTTTCCACAGTGGGCGCGGACATGGTTACGAATCAGCTGCGGTTCACCTTTGGAAATACAAATCTGTACGGAGGCATCAATGTAATCTGTCTTTTGATGGGAACCTTCGCTTTGCAGCAGGTGGCGACCAGCTATGCAAAAGGAAATCTTGAGATGCCGGAGGTAGAGGCCGGTTCCCTGAAGGGATTTGGACTTACCTTAAAGGATATCACCGACAATATGAAAACTATTGTCGTATCTCTTGGAATCGGACTGGGAATCGGATTCCTGCCCGGCATGGGCTCAGGTATCGCCAATTTGATCGCCTACGGGCAGGCAAAGTCCATGAGTAAGCATCCGGAGGAATTTGGAACTGGTGTGGATGCTGGTGTGTGGGCAACGGAGGTATCCAACAATGCCGGCGTGGGCGGGGCGATTATCCCCATGATTGCGCTGGGAATCCCGGGAGACGCGACCACAGTGCTTCTGATGTCAGCAATGACGATTCATGGACTGCAGGCCGGCCCTATGTTTATTAAGAATAATCCGGATCTGGCAAACCTGATTTTTGCAGCAGTACTGGTGTCTGCCATCCTGATTTTTATTACCGAGCTGTTTACCAAACGGTGGTTCCCAATGCTTCTGAAGGCGCCGTACCATTATCTGTACAGTGCGATTCTGATGATATGCTTTTTAGGCGCTTATTCCGCATCCACCTCCATGTTCAGCGTATATCTTGTGCTGGTATTCGGGGCGATTGGAATTCTGATGGAGTTCTTTAAGATGCCGGGAACGCCGCTGATGCTGGCGTTTATTCTTGGAAGCAAGATTGAGAGCTATTTCCGTATGGGCTGCTCTTACGCAAAGGGAGATATTACTTCGTTTGTTACCAGACCGATTTCATTGATTTTACTTCTGATTGCGCTCTGGAGCGTAGTTGGCCCGCTGATTGGAAAATTGCTCAGAAGCCGGAAGGCGGGAGGAAAATAATATGCTGACAGAAGCAGAGAAAAAGAAACTGGTTACTGCCCTGCGCGGAACGAGTGTGGCGAAGGAGCATATTACTCCGGAGTACAGCCGCAATCTGGAGCTGGCAGACAGACAGGAGATCCGGGTGGAAACCTCAGAGGGCCCTGTGACCTGTTATGTATTTACGGCGAAGAACAGAACAGCCTGCTGCAGGGTTCACGTAAACATACACGGGGGCGGCTTTGTCCGTCCCCATGAAAAGCGGGATGAGATTTATTCCGCGAAGGTAGCGGATGGAATTCAGGGAATCGTGGTAGATGTAGACTATAGTCTGGCGCCGGAGTACCCGTATCCGACGGCATTTCATCAGTGTTACGATGTATGCAGGTGGGTTTTCTCCATGCTGGAGCAGTGGGATGGAGACAAGAACCGGGTTTCTGTAGGCGGACACAGCGCAGGCGCGAACCTGACGGCGGCTGTCTGTCTGAAGGCAGGACAGACCGGCGAATTTAAACCCTGTCTCCAGGTGCTGGATTATGGCGGATTTGATATGGCTACAGACCCGGCGGACAAACCGGAAGCCGATACCAATATGATTCCGGTAGAACGCGGGCGGATGTTCAGCCAGGCTTATACGGATGGAAACACGGAGCTTTTGAAAAATCCATACTGCAGTCCTCTGATGGCGGATAACGATATGCTGGGCAGGACACCGGAGGCGCTGGTGATCTGTGCCGGAAAGGATAATTTCCGGTTTGAGGATATGGAGTACGCTTCACGGCTGGCTTTGGCCGGTGTGAAGGTAACTGCAAAATGCTTCCTTCATTCTTATCATGGCTTTATCGTTCACTGTACGGAGGAGTGGGAGGCCGGACAGGCGCTGGTGATCCGCATGATCTGTCAGGCAGCACTGAATGTGGAAGATTAAGGAGAAAAATGAGTAATGAGACAGGAACTGAATGCGGGAAAGATGAGGAAAAGCATTAATTTCATAGATAATATTGTTTATTCCAGACAGCCGGATCTGGAGGGAAACATGATGGAACTGAAAATGTCTGTCATGCTGCAAAATGGCAACAGTGAAATGCGGCTGGCAGCAGGTGTTGATGATGAGGAGGACAAAGAGCCGAAGCCGGCGATTCTCTGGGTGCCAGGAGGCGGATACCGGGGAACAGATAAAAATCTGATGGTGCCGGAGATGATGTTTTTGGCAGACGCAGGCTATGTAGTGGCATCCATGTATTACAGAAGCAGCGCCGAAGGACATTTTCCAGATCAGATCATTGATGTAAAAACAGCGATTCGCTTTCTGAGGGCCCATGCAGAGGAATATGAGATTGATCCGGAACGGATCGGTGTAATTGGACGGTCTGCCGGCGGGCATTTATCAGCGCTGGCCGCTATGAATGAGGACCTCTATGACAGCGAGGAATGGAAGGAGTATTCATCTGATGTTCAGGCCTGCTGTGATATGTTCGGACCGGTGGATCTGGTGAAGCTGATGGAGTTTGATGCATACATGATGGAACATGATCCGAACTATCGGTGGAAAACAGTGGAGGATACTCACGCAGGTGCTCTGATGGGAGGAGAGGTATCCACAATGATTGACCGGGCCAGACTGGCCAGTCCGCCGTATCTTCTGACGGATCGTATGGCTCCGATGATGATTCTCCACGGTGACTGTGATAAACTGGTGCCGGTGGAGATCAGCGAAGAATTTTACAAAAAGATTGTGGAAGCGGGTATGGAAGACCGGACAGAGCTTTGCATACTAAAGGGCGCCGGTCATGGAACCAGAGAGTTCTTTCAGCCGCTTTTAAAAGATGTGATTGTAAGATTTTTTGACAAATATCTGAAATGATCTGATAAGGGGACGGCGGAAGCCGTTCCCTTATTTGCCTTCATATGCCCGGCATCATCTGCCTTCCCATGCCTTCGGCCAGCACGCCGTGGTGAAAGTCTGCGGCCAGGGCAATAAAATATTTCTCCGGTTTGGTCAGATAGCAGCCCTTTAAAAAGGCCACGCCGCGCATCCATTTAAAAAATGGGGCCACCGTAAAATAAACCATGGAGGCTTCCGGATTTACGTAGGACTGTGGGAAGAAGGCGGGGCCGATCTGATGCTCTACCATGTTGATTACAGTTCTGGTGCTGATGGATTCAAACAGCACCTTAGGGTGAAAGCCGGCGTGGGCGAAGGACAGGTCGATCATGTCCCGCATGCGGGTCTCTCTGCTCAGAAGGATGAAAGCGTCATCCTTTAAAAGCGTCAGATCAATAGGCGGAAAAGTTTCCCAGCTTTTGTCTCCGGCCAGGTGAGCCAGGGGATGAGTGGCGGGAAGGCCGAGAATCATCTTTTCTGCGCTCATATCCAAATAGTCCAGCTCTGGCCTTTTACTTGGCTCATAGTATGCAATGAATGCAAAATGTGCTTCCCGCTGAAGAATCAGATCCTCCATCTTCTTTACCCGTGCCTCAAAGATCTTGAAGGTGATATTGGGATAAAGGGCATGAAAGGGCGGATAGATGTGGGAAAACATCACAGAGCCTGCTTCCGGCGTATATGCGATAGGGATCTCTCCGGAGGCCTCGTTGGAAATATCGTGGATAATCTTGTAGGTCTGCTGCTTCATGTCCAGCATCTGATGGGCCGTGTTCAGGTAGACGCGCCCGGCAAAGGTGGGGATCATGCTGTGTTTCCGGCGTTCAAAAAGCGGCGTGCCCAGTTCCTTTTCCAGCTTGAGCAGCTGCTGGTTTAAGGCGGACTGAGTAAGGAAAAGCTTTTTGGCTGCCTGTGAAATGCTCTGCTCCTGTTCAATGGCGATGATATATTCCAGCTGTCGTAAATCCATAACGCCCTCCATATCTTAGAAAAATTAAGTGACAAAATAAAAATCAATAAGTTGAATTATGTTAATGGGTTTATTATAATAAAAACAACTTAGAAATTCAACGAAAATGAGAAAAAATTGTTGGGTTTTTATAAAACATTTTCAATGGGAGAAGGAGAGACGAAATGAAAAGAAGAGTATTAGGCGTTGTGGCGGCGGGAGTGCTGGCGGCATCCATGTTGACTGGCTGTGGCAGCAGCAATGAGGGAGGACTTCCGAAAACCATCGAGGTTCAGGTGCCGGCCAAGGCAGGCGGCGGAACCGATGTTATGGCAAGAGCACTGACCACGAAGATTGCCAAGGATGCGGGAATTAACATGAACGTGGTAAACAATACAGACGGCAACGGCGTAGTGGCGATGGAGACAATCCGGACCGCAAAGCCTGATGGAAGCAAGATTCTGCAGTTCCACACCACCATGCTGATCAAGAGCGCTACCGGAGTGTATGATAAGACTGCGGCAGATGATTTTAAGATTATCGGTGTATCACAGGGAACGGAGAAGGCGCAGTACACGCTGGTTGTACCTGCGGAGAGCGGGATGACTGATCTGCAGCAGTTTTTAGACAAGGCAGCCTCCGCCGAGGTGAAAATCGGCGTGGAGACAGGCGGCACCAGCCATATTATGGCAGGCCTGTTTGCCCAGGCGGCAGGAATTCAGGCAAAGTTTGTTGAGGCTGGTTCTGATACAGAGAAGCTGACCGCACTGGTTGGCGGCACCATCGATGCGGCTCTGGTAAATGTAAATCAGGCGAAGCAGTATGTGGAATCCGGAAAGGCCAACGCGCTTGCAGTAGTAAGCAACGGCGAGGAAGGCGCAAGAAGCACGGTTCTGCCGGATGTTCCGTCCATGCAGGAGCAGGGTGTGGACTGTACGTTTACAACTCTGAATCTGTTCTGCGGGCCGAAGGATATGAGCGATGAGCTGGCAAAGCAGCTGTACGATTATTATGCGGCAGCAGCAGCCAGCGATGAGGTAAATGAGATTCTTCAGCCGGCCGGTATGGCTATGGAGTTTGTACCTTACGAGGAGGGGCTTGCGAAGGTACAGGAGCAGCAGGCCGATATCAACAGCGTTGTAGAGACTCTTGGATTAAAGCAGAAGTAATCTGCTGATGAAAGAGAAAAACAGGCAAGGAGACAGGAGCATGAAAATAAAAAGAGACCAGATTACCGGGCTTGCATTGATTTTAATTGGAATCATAATCGCAGTCATGGTAAATCAGTTTAAGGTGCCATTTTCCGTCAGCTATCCGGGACCGAAGGCCCTGCCAATGATCGCCGTGGCCGGTTTTGTAATCTGCGGCGCAGGCATCTTTATAGAGTCAACAAAAAGCACAAAGGAGGAGCAGGTCTTCCTTTTGAAGGAGGGATGGATCCGTGTTCTGATCTCCATGGTGATTCTGGCTGTATATATTTTTGCCATGAAGTTTGTGGGATATCTGATTGCAACCCCGGTGGCCTGCTATATTCTGACTACTCTGTATGCGAAGGGCAGCAATACTACGCTGAAGGGCAGGCTGCTTTATACCGTTATTCTGACGCTGGCAGTTTATGTGATCTATGTGTTTGCCTTTGGGCTGGGGCTGCCGTCAGGGGAATTATTCGGATAAGGAGGAACAGATAGGATGATAAGTTATTTGCCATATATCCTGGGAGAAGTAGCGAATCCGATGAACCTGGCGCTGCTTCTTGTGGGAAATGTAATTGGAATGATTTTCGGAGCCATTCCGGGACTTTCCGGAACACTGGCGGTTATGCTTCTGATGCCGCTTACATATTCCATGCAGACAGGGGCCGCGATTATTTTCCTGCTGTCTTTGTGGGTGGGCGGCTGCTCCGGCGGCTTTATCGGATCTGTGCTGCTTGGTATTCCTGGTTCGCCCTCGTCTGTGGCTACCTGCTTTGACGGATATCCCATGGCGATGGCAGGAAAAGCGGGAAAGGCTCTGGCTATCGGTATGGTAGCTTCTTTCCTTGGAACATTCTTCAGCGCTATCGCAGGAGCGTTTTTGAGTCAGACGATTGCAAGCATTGCATTTGAGCTGGGACCCTGGGAGTACGCAGGTCTGTGCTTTGTGGCAATCACCATGGTGCTGGCCATATCCAAGGGTAATATGTTTAAAGGACTGGCGTCTGCGTGTATCGGGCTGTTGTTCGCGTCCGTAGGATTTTCTCCCATCGATGCAGAGCCGCGGTTTGTATTCGACAATATGTACCTGATGGGCGGATTGGGCATGACTGTGGTGCTGATCGGTATTTTCGGTGTCAGCAGCATCGTGCTGGCCTATGGAAAGGGCTTTGATCCCCTTCCTGAGGTAGATACAAAGTCCATCAAGGGTCTTGGAATCACCTTGTCCGAGATTATGGAGAACATTGTGAATATTGTCCGCTCCTGGGTGATCGGTCTTGTGATCGGATTTTTACCGGGTATGGGCGCCGGGCTTTCCAATCTGGTTGCTTATTCCGCGGCGAAGAACGCGTCCAAAACGCCGGAACTGTTCGGAAAGGGAAATCCGGAAGGCCTGTGGGCTTCTGAATGCTCCAACAATGCAGCTGTCGGCGGTTCCATGATTCCCATGGCTGCGCTGGGAATTCCCGGTGACTCCACCACGGCGCTTTTGATCGGCGCGCTGACGATTCATGGTCTGGAAATGGGCCCGATGGTATTCCGAAACAGCGGAAATATTGTGTACCTGATGTTCTTTGTGGTTGCGCTCTGCGCCATTGTGTGCCTGGTTCTTCAGGCGCTTGGCATGAGAACCTTCCCGAAGATCCTGAAGGTTCCGTATCATTACATGTATCCGGCGCTGCTGATCATTTCCTTCATGAGCGCCTATGTGGATTCCAGCAGCTTATATAAGTGCGGCATGATGCTGTTCTTCGCGGCGGTAGGTATCCTGATGGCCTTTGGAGGACTGCCCACCTCTCCTCTGATCCTGGCGTTCATCCTGGGACCAACGCTGGAGAGCAACATGCTGAAGGCATTCCAGAATACGGGAACAGCCAGCACATTTTTCACCAGACCGATCTCCTGCGTGTTTATGATTATTGGAATCGGCTGCGTATTTTCACCGATTTTAAAGACCCTTTATGCAAAAATGAAACAGAAAAGGAGTGTGCAGTAATATGTCATTTCGTTGTACCCCGGCTCCGAAGGATCCGGTAGGAACCTTAGCCCATAAGCCATGGACCATGGCGGTGAAGCCGTTTCAGGTGGCGCCTCATACCTGGTATGTGAGCGGACAGACATGGGTGGGCTGTTATCTGATCGACACGGGAGAAGGGCTGATCCTTCTGGATACGGCCATCCCGGAAAGCGTGTATCTTCTGGTGGATGCCATTTACCGGCTGGGGTACCGGCCGGAGGATATCAAAAAGATCCTGATCAGCCATGCGCATTTTGACCACTGCGGCGGCGCTGCGGCGATGAAAGCTCTGACCGGGGCAGAGATTTATATGTCCCATGAGGATTACAGGTTTATGAAGGAATGCTATGAGGAGACTATGATTCCGGATTCTGGCTCTCATACCCAGGACTTTGAACCGGACTGCTTTTACTCCGACGACACCCCGATTACCATGGGGAATGTGACGATCCGCACCCTTCTTACGCCGGGACACACCATCGGATGCACCAGCTTTTTCTGGGAGGTAAAGAATCCTGCAAACGGACAGATCTATCAGGTGGCTATGCACGGCGGAGTAGGAGCAAACACCATGAACGATGATTATTATAAGACAAGTAAGTATCTGACTCCGGATCTGCGGGAGCGGTTCTTCGCGGACGCGGATAAGCTGAAGGCGATCCATGTGGACATTGCCCTGCCCAGCCATCCGAACCAGATTGAGATCATCGACCGGGCCGGACAGTACACGGATGAGAATCAGATCTATCTGGATGATACGGTGTGGGCGGAATTCATCGATGAGAGAGTTCGCCAGGTGAAGGCGCTTATGAAATAAAACGGATATTATATTAAGGAGATGGAATGCTGTATATGGCGTTCCATCTCTTTGCGTTTAGTGGAATTGTCGATAGTGCTGGATAAATAAATCAGCCATCAGAGTGTGCATGGGTGTCAGACCCTGTTCTTTGTGATAAACTGCGGCGTGCCGGAAAAAGATAGGCGGGTCAAAAGCGCAGGATACAC
Source organism: Eubacteriales bacterium (assembly GCA_030524245.1). Classification (GTDB taxonomy): domain Bacteria; phylum Bacillota; class Clostridia; order Lachnospirales; family Lachnospiraceae; genus Brotaphodocola. The sequence continues at coordinate 1,939 of JAUNGW010000001.1, read as the reverse complement.
AGTCCTGTCCAGCCAGATGTATGATTACATCGGGGAGAAAGGTAATTCCTGCACCGGATCGTACCATACGAAGGATGGACTGCATGGAATATCCGTACAGAATCTTTTTTGGATGGAATCTGGATTGTTCCAAAAGCTGTTGCTGCATGGTACTGTAGAGAGAAAAATTTTGGTGGAGGATAAAGGTTTCTTCCATAAGAGCAGAAAAATCAATCCCATTACGGCGAAATTGATCAGCCAGGGGATGATTTGGCGGCAAGACAAGCCGATATTCACTCTGATCAAGGAAAACACAGCCAAGTTGGGACGGCAGGTTCTGGCATACAGGAAAAACACCGATATCAGCCATTTGACGAGACAAATATTGAATATTGGTATCCGTGTCTGAGCATATCAGGCTTAAACGTGTTTCCGGATACTGTTCCAGAAATTTCGGCCAAATCGTGTCGATAAACAGATTCCGTAAATGGATGTCCAGAATCACCCGATACGCAGGCGTTGTATTTGCTTTACAGATTCTTATTTTTTCGAGAGTTTCTTTTTCTACCTGCAGCATTCGTTTAGCAGCAGTGAGAAAAATTTCGCCCTGCCGCGAAGGTATCCATCCGGAGCTGCTTCTTTTAAACAGGGAGAAGCCAAGCTTCCGCTCCATATTCTTAATATGCTGAGTCAGGGCAGGTTGGGAAATGAAGCATTGTGCCGCAGCCCGGCTAATATTTTTTTGTTCTGATACAGCGATCAGATATTCATATATTTTTGTGTCCATGGCAGGATCTCCTTTACGCCAGCAACCGACGGCTGAAATCATTGATATGAAGGATTCCGGGATTCTGTTTTCGTACCTGTTCATATTCCAATTGAAACAGATAGGTTTCTACGGAGTTTGGCTGATGATCTGACTGAAAAATCATGCCGCTGTACAGGTAAAGTGGATGAGGCATATGAAAACAGACTAAATTGGGATTGTTTTTTACAGATTCTTCCAGGAGAAAGCCGGCGTAGTTTCCAGAGGACAGCAGAGAAGATACCGCCAGACTGTTTTCCGTACAAAGAAGAATCTGTGGAGAAAACTCATAAAGCATGCAGGCATTCTCAATCAGCTGTCCGGCCAGAGTCTGCGGGCTTAAATATACAAAGGAAATATCTGTAAGGGATCGGAGCTGTTCTACGGTCAGGGAATGGCCGGTATTGCTTTTGTGTGCCATAGAAAGAGGGTGATACCTGGGCAGGGCAATCAGGATTTCCTGCCTGGTCAGTGTGGCAGCTTTTGTTCCTGGCATCAGCTGACTGTCATACAGGTTAATCATTAAGGAGATTTCCTTGTTGCAGAGCTTTTTATACAGCTCATTAGAATTCCCCTCAAGAACAGTCAGATTCAGATTTGGATACTGGTGAAGAAGCGCTGGATAAAAGGCAGCTAATTCCTGACCGCCGCGGAAGGGAGACATCCCGATCTTTAATGATTGTTCAGCTGAACCCTGCAGGATATTGAGAAAACGGTACATTTGGGTTTGAATTTCCTGCATACGTCTTACGCCATCCAGGTAAATTTCACCTGCGGCAGTGATATGAAAATGCCGTTTTTCCCGGACGAAAAGTTTTGTGCTAAGTGTAGATTCCAGCCTGTCCAGATAGCGGCTCAGGATGGGCTGGGAGATGTGAAGCTTTTTCGCGGCCAGAGATAAATTTCCTGTTTCAGCTATGGCAATGATATAATCAAAATGTTTTGTATTCAAAGAATTCCCTCCTGCACAATTTATGTTGAATATAAAATATGCGGCAAATAATGTCAAGGTAATTATGTCTTTTACTTATAAAAAATATGCGATATATGTATTTGTGAGAACAGATGAAACTGTGATATTCTGGAGACAGATAAAAAACGGTAGTGTCAAGTGATCTATGAAAAACTGGGCTAAAAAAATAGGCTCAGATGAAC